>CAXTJY010000474.1:0-2149 GCA_964244395.1 uncultured Rhodovarius sp. | reverse complement strand
AGGCGCCGCGTTCACGGCCGGCTTCAACCGCGACGGCGGCGACGCCTTCAGCAAGCCGTTCGGGGCTGATGCTACCGTGCGGGCGCTCTCCGACGGACACATCACCGGACGGCGCGGCCTGTACGAGGGCGTGGCGATGAAGCTTGGCCCTACCGCCTGGCTGCAGATCGGCGGCATCGCGGTCGTCGTCATCAGCCAGCGGGCGCAATGCGCTGACCCCGCCTTCTTCGAGCACTTGGGCATCGATCTCGGCGCGATGCGGGCCGTGGTGGTGAAGTCGCGCGGACATTTCCGGGCTGGCTTCGACGAGTTCTTTCCGCATGAGGCTGTTGTCGAGGTGGATGGCCCTGGGCTCACCTCGCCGATCTTCTCGCGCTTCGACTGGAAACACCTGCCACGGCCGTTGCTGCCGCTGGATGCGGAGGCCACGTGGCCATGACCCTGGACGACCTGCTCACCCCCTGCCTGATTCTCGACCTGGGCATCCTCAAGCGCAACCTGGCGCATATGCAGGCCGCCATCGCGCGCCACCCCGGCGTGGTGCTGCGGCCGCATATGAAGACGGCGAAAAGCATCGAGGTGGCGGAGCTGGCGGCGCCAGGGTTCGGGCCGATCACGGTCTCGACGCTGGCCGAGGCGGCGTATTTCGCCGAGGCCGGCTGGCGCGACCAGATCTACGCCGTGGGCATCACGCCGCAGAAGCTGGACCGCTGCGCCGCGCTGGGCTGCAAGGTGATCACGGACGATATCGAGGCCGCGGCGGCCATCGCGGCGCATCCCGGGCCGCTACGCGCGCTGGTCGAGATCGATGTCGGCGAGGGCCGCGGTGGGGTGGCGCCGGCGGAGGCGCTGGCCATCGCCCGCATGCTGGGGCCGAAGCTGGCCGGCATCTTCACCCATGCCGGGCATTCCTACGCCGGGCGGTCATCGGCCGAGATGCGTGGCATTGCGGAGCAGGAACGCGCCGGCGCGGACGCCGCCGCTCAGGCACTGCGCGACGCGGGGCTGGCGGTGGAGATCGTCTCGCTGGGTTCCTCGCCCACCGCGCTGCATGCCGAAAGCCTGGCCGGCATCACCGAGGTGCGGGCTGGGGTGTACATGTTCGGCGACCTGTTCCAGGCGCAGCTCGGCACGCATGGGATGGACGACATCGCCATGACCGTGCTGGCCAGCGTCATCGGCCGCAAGCCGGCGCGGCAGGCGCTGCTGCTGGACGCCGGCGGGCTGGCGATGAGCAAGGATCGCAGCACGGGGGCGGCGCCGGTGGATTACGGCTTCGGGCTGATGTTGGATATCGACGGGCGGCCCAGCTTCGGCGAGGCGATCATGACCCGCACGCATCAGGAGCATGGCGAGGTGTCGCCGGCGCCGTCTTTGGCCATCGGCGCGAAGGTGCGGGTGGCGCCCAACCACACCTGCATGACCGCGGCGGCGCATCCCTGCTATCATGTGGTGGATGGTGGCCGCGAGGTGATCGCCGTATGGGACAGAGTCAACGGATGGTAGAGCGCGATGCGCCGCATCCCGGCTGCCATGCGAGTGGCTGGCCCGTCGTTTTCTGGATCGGGGTGGACGGATGGAAGAGCGCCGTTACGGGAACTGGGCCGAGCTTCGGGCGACAGAATCCGCGCGGATCGCGGCGGCGTGCAGCGCCTGCGGCAAGTGCTTCGAGGCCTGCCCGATGATCGCCTACGTCCCCGCCGCGCAAGGCGTTTCGCCGGGGGAGGTGGTGCGCGGCGTGCTGTCGCTGATGGGCGGCGGCGAGGGCGATGCCGCCTCGCGCGGCTGGGTCGCGGCCTGCACCCGCAGCGCGGTGTGCATCCCGGCCTGCCCGGAACCCGTCGATCCCATGCTGATGCTGCGGCTGGCCAAGTTCAGCGCGCATGAGAACGGCCACATCCCGTCCAAGGATGTGCCGGATGCGATGTCGCGGGTGAAGGCCTTCGCCCGGCTGACCTTTTCCGAGGATGAGCAGAGGGACTGGCAATGACCGAGGCTTTGTTCTGGTACGGCTGCAACATGACGCGGCATGGCGAGATCATCCGCCTCGGCACCCGCATGCTGGAGGCGGTGGGCGTCGGTGCCCGGCCGGTGGGCGGGCCTTCGGCCTGCTGCGGCGCGCCGAAGGAGACCTCGCCGCGCGTGGCCG
>CAXTJY010000473.1:2504-3907 GCA_964244395.1 uncultured Rhodovarius sp. | reverse complement strand
TTCCTCTCGCGTTGGTCGCGGCTGAAGCGGGGCGAGGCGCCACCAGACCCGCCGATCGCCGAGGCTCCGCAGGCCGTACCGGAAACATTGCCGGCCGAGGCGCAGCCAGCACCCGAACCAGCATTCGACGTCGCCACCCTGCCCGATATCGAGACGGCCACAGCGGACACCGATTTCACCGCCTTTCTTCGCAAAGGCGTGCCCGAGGGGCTGAAGCACCAGGCGCTGCGGCGGGCCTGGAGCCTCGACCCCGGCATTCGCGATTTCGTCGGCCCGGCAGACTACGCCTGGGATTTCAACGCGGAGGGTGGCGTACCGGGCTTCTCGTTGACCCTGGGCGGCGACGTCGCCAAGCTGCTGGCGCAGGCGATCGGGCAGATCGAGCGCGTGGCTGAGGCGCTGCCGGAGACGCCGAGCTTTTTGCCGCCCGGCACCAGCGCCGCCCCGCCGATCGAGGCCGTGGAGCCACCGCCCGAAGAAGCGCTGCGGCTGACGCCGACGGAGCAGGCGCCCGTGCTGGAGCCCGAGCCGGTGTTCGAGGCCGACGCCGCGCCGTTGCGTCGCCATGGCGGGGCCGTGCCGGTCTAGCAAAGCCGTTGCAAATCAAGTTGTTGAGAATGATTCTGAACTGACTGTCACATTGACGTCAGTGCAGCTTTTCTGCACTTTGATGGCATGGTGGCGAGCAATAACGCGATCCGGGAAGCGGTGGAGGCGATCGGTGGGCTGGAGGCGTTCCAGCAGCGCCTCGGCGTGTCGCGGCGCACCGTCTTCCTGTGGCAGCAGAACGGCGTGCCGGCCGAGCGGGCTCCGGAGGTCGAAGATGCCACCGGCATCTCCCGCCAGCGCCTGCGACCGGACCTCTGGCCCCCCAACACCATGCCCGCCAATACCCAGGCCGACGCGCCGGACGCACTGACCCAGAACCGCGCCGGCGCCTTCGCGCTGCTGGGCGCCCTGCTGGCGGCGGCGCCGGAAGCCGCCCTGCTTCGGGTGGTGGCGGCTTTGCCCGGGGGCGAGACCGCCCTGGGCCAGTCGCTGAGTGTTCTGGCGCGCGAGGCCGACGTGGCCCCGGCCGTGCTGGAGCGCGAATTCCACGAGCTGTTCATCGGCGTCGGCCGCGGCGAGATCTTGCCCTACGCCAGTTGGTACCTCACCGGCTTCCTGCATGAGCGGCCGCTGGCCGATCTGCGGTCGAGCCTGATCGCGCTGGGCGTGCATCGCGCGCCGGGGGTGGCGGAGCCGGAGGACCACATGGCCTTCATCTGCGAGACCATGGCGGCGCTGCTGCGCGGCGACATCGTGCCGACGCAGGACGGCTTTGGAGCCGCCGGTTTCTTCGCCAGACACCTGCAGCCCTGGGCCGGGCGCCTGTTCGCCGATCTGGCGGCGCAGCAAGTCTC
>CAXTJY010000473.1:0-2494 GCA_964244395.1 uncultured Rhodovarius sp. | reverse complement strand
GTGGGAATATCTGCCCGATCTCAACTGGGCCGGCTTCTACCGCGCGGTGGGCGTCTTCGGCCGCGCCGTGCTGGACATCGAAACCATGGCAGCGGAGCTGCCCGAGTGAGACATGGCAGCGGAGCTGCCCGAGTGAGACCTGGCAGCGGAGCTGCCCGAGTGAAACCTACGGCCGAACTGCCGGGAATGAGGAATACGCCGATGACCGACGCCACCAATCCCGAAGGCCAGCGCCGCGGCTTCCTGCGCACGCTGGGCATTGGCACCGCCGCCGCCGCGGCCGCAGCTACCCCCGCTCTGGCGCAGCGCGCCGATGCCGTGCCGGCGCGCGACGCCCGGAAGGAGAACGAGGCCGGCCGCCTGGCTGCCCGCTACCAGCCGGACAGCGCGCATGTGCAGGCCTTCTACCGCACCAACCGTTATTGAGAGGCGCACACCCATGTTGATCAAGCGCAGCGATGGCCGGGCAGCGAAGCAGCGCCTCGCCTCGGCCTATCAGGGCCTGTCCTCCGGCGGATTGGACCGTCGCGGCTTTCTCAAGCAGGCGGGCGTGGCCAGCGCCGGGCTGGCGGCGATGTCCGCATTGCCGCCGCGGATGGCACAGGCCAGCGGCGCCGCAACCGGTGTGCTGAACCACGCGCAGCCCGTGCAGCGGATCAAGAACATCTGCACCCATTGCTCGGTCGGCTGCACCGTCACCGCCGAGGTGCAGAACGGCGTCTGGGTCGGCCAGGAGCCGACCTGGGAATCGCCGATCAACCGCGGCACCCACTGCGCCAAGGGCGCCTCGGTGCGTGAGCTGGCGCATGGCGACCGGCGGATCAAGTTTCCGATGAAGCTGGTCGGCGGCCAGTGGCAGCGCATCACCTGGGATGTGGCGATGACGGAGATCGCCGAGAAGCTGATGCAGGTGCGCCAGGCGTCCGGCCCCGATTCCGTCTTCTGGCTGGGCAGCGCCAAGTTCAGCAACGAAGGCGCCTATCTCTACCGCAAGCTGGCCGCGATGTGGGGGACGAACAACGTCGACCATCAGGCCCGCATCTGCCATTCCACCACGGTCGCGGGTGTAGCCAACACCTGGGGCTACGGCGCCATGACCAACAGTTACAACGACATCCGCAACTCCAAGACCATGATCATCATGGGCGGCAACCCGGCCGAGGCGCATCCGGTATCGCTGCAGCACGTGCTGGCGGGCAAGGAGCAGAACCGCGCGAACCTGATCGTCATCGACCCGCGCTACACCCGCACGGCGGCGCATGCGACGGACTACGTGCGCATTCGCCCCGGCACGGACATCCCGCTGGTGTGGGGCATGCTGTGGCACATCTTCGGCAACAACTGGGAAGACAAGGAATTCATCCGCCAGCGCGTCTACGGCATGGAGGAGATCCGCGCCGAGGTCGCCAAGTGGAACCCGGCCGAGGTCGAGCGCGTGACCGGCGTGCCGGAGGCGCAACTCAAGGATGTCGCGCAAAAATTCGCCACCCAGAAGCCGTCCACCATGATCTGGTGCATGGGCATCACCCAGAAGACGGTGGGCACCGCCAATGTCCGAGCGCTCTCCATCCTGCTCCTCGCCACCGGCAATGTCGGCGTCGAGGGCACCGGCGCCAACATCTTCCGCGGCCACTGCAACGTGCAGGGCGCCACCGATTTCGGCCTCGATGTGACCTCCCTGCCCGCCTATTACGGGCTCGACGAGGCGGCCTGGCGGCACTGGGGCCGGGTGTGGGACCTCTCCTACGAGAGCATGGTCGCGCGCTTCGACAGCCCGGCGATGATGACCACGCCAGGCATCCCGACGACGCGGTATTTCGACGCGGTGACGCTGCCGAAATCCGAGGTACAGCAGCGCGACAACCTGAAGGCGATGATGGTGTTCGGCCACGGGGCCAACACCGTGACGCGCATGCCGGAGGCGGTGAAGGGGCTTGAGGGGCTGGACCTTCTGGTCGTTGCCGACCCGCACCCCACCACTTTCGCCGTGCTGGCCAACCGGCGAGAAGGCACTTACCTGCTGCCGATCTGCACCCAGTTTGAGACCAATGGCAGCCGCACCTGCTCCAACCGCTCCATCCAGTGGGGCACCAAGGTGGTGGAGCCGATCTTCGAAAGCCGCAGCGACTACAAGGCGATGTACGAACTGTGCCGCGCCATGGACCGGGCGGCCGAACGCCGCAACATGACGGTGCGATTTAGCGACGCGATGTTCAAGCGGATGGAAATTGCCAATGGCGAGCCGACCGCCGAGAGCATCCTGCGCGAAATCAACCGCGGCAGCCTCAGCACGGGTTATTCAGGTGCGTCGCCGGAACGCCTGAAGCTGCACATGCAGCACCAGGACAAGTTCGACCTGGTGACTCTGAAAGCGGCGCCGGACGCGCCGGCGGAAATCCGTGGCGATTTCTACGGCTTGCCCTGGCCCTGCTGGGGCACCCCGGAAATGCGCCACCCCGGCAGCCCCAATCTGTACGACAACAGCCGCCACGTG
>CAXTJY010000472.1:0-3908 GCA_964244395.1 uncultured Rhodovarius sp. | reverse complement strand
CTCGATGGTGAAGCCGCTGACGGGGCAGGCAAACTTTTGGCTGAAAACGGTGCGCGCGCCGCTTTCCGCATCCTCGACATACGCAATGCCCTCGGCCAGGGCGAGTGCCGTTTCAAAACTGTCCGCCAGGCGCTGCGCCATGCCGTCGCGCACCACCACGCGGTCGACCACCACCTCGATGTCGTGCTTCAGCTTCTTGTCGAGCTTCGGCGCCTCGCCGATCTGATGCAGCGTGCCGTTGATCTTCACCCGCTCGAAGCCGCGGCGCTGGAAATCCAGCAGTTCCTTGCGGAATTCGCCTTTCTTGCCACGGGCGATGGGGGCCAGCAGCAGCAGCCGGGTGCCCTCCGGCATCGCCGCCACCCGGTCCACCATCTGGC
Source organism: uncultured Rhodovarius sp. (assembly GCA_964244395.1). GTDB lineage: Bacteria > Pseudomonadota > Alphaproteobacteria > Acetobacterales > Acetobacteraceae > Rhodovarius. The sequence continues at coordinate 3,528 of CAXTJY010000472.1, read as the reverse complement.
TGACGCTCTGCGCCTCGATCGGCAGGCCGGTGGCGGGGGAGTAGGGCACACCTACCCGCGCCCATAGCAGCCGCATGTAGTCGTAGATCTCCGTCACCGTGCCCACTGTGCTGCGCGGGTTGTGGCTGGTCGTCTTCTGCTCGATGGAAATCGCTGGGCTCAGCCCCTCGATGCTGTCCACATCGGGCTTCTGCATGAGTTGCAGGAACTGCCGCGCATAAGCGCTGAGGCTCTCCACATACCGCCGCTGCCCCTCGGCGTAGATCGTATCGAACGCTAGCGACGACTTACCGGAGCCGGATAGCCCGGTGATGACAGTCAGGCTGTCCTTCGGGATATCCACGTCAAGGTTCTTGAGGTTATGCTCGCGGGCACCGCGGATGCGGATGAACTTGCCGTCGGGTTTCTCGGCGGGGGCGTCGCGCGGCATGAGGAATCCAGATGTTCGCGTTGCGTTCACATCGGGTATGGCAGCCCGGCGGCGCAGATGCTAGTGATGGAGCTTCCGAATAAGGTCCGCGTGGCCACGTGATCAAGGCCTGTCGCGCCCTCGATCATATCGCGGTATGGAACCATCTCTGATCTGCAAGGAAATCGTGCCATGGCTGGCAGCGTCAACAAAGTCCTGATCCTCGGCCGGCTCGGCCGCGACCCGGAGGCCCGGAATTTCCAGAACGGCGGCAAGGTGGTGAACCTGCGCGTCGCCACCGGCGAACGCTACAAAGACCGCGAAGGCAACATGCAGGAGAAGACGGAGTGGCACTCCGTCGCCATCTTCAACGAGAAATTGGGCGAGATCGCCGAGAAGTATTTGAAGAAGGGCAGCCAGGTCTATCTGGAAGGCCAGCTCGAAACCCGGAAGTGGCAGGACAAGGACGGGGCCGAGAAATACAGCACCGAGATCGTGCTGCGGAACTTCCGCGGCGAGCTGACCCTGCTGGATAGCCGCGGCGGCGGCAGTGCGGGTGGCGATGACGAGAACTACGCCGGCGGAGGCTCGGCCCCTGCCGCGGCGCGCTCCGGCGGCGGCTATGGCGGCGGCGGCGCGGCCCGTACCCCGGCGCCGGCACGCGGCGGCTGGGACAATAAGAAGAGCGATCTGGACGACGACATCCCGTTCTGAGCGCGCATCGCCCCGCCCCGGCGCATCATCCCGGTATCCGGCCTCAGCCGATCAGGCCGGCACGGCGGCCATGCTCAGCGGCATGCCCGCCACCACCCGGCTGACGTCGTAGGGCGCCTCTTCCAGCGTCTCCGCATCCCACATGCTGCGCTCCATGTTCAGGAAGTCGCCGTCATAGACGTGGATCGCGCAGCTGAGCTTGGCCAGCGGGTTCACCACGGAATGGATCACGTCGCGGCCCAGGATGGTGACGTCGCCCGGCCCCAGCGCCTCGCCGCCCGCAGCCTCGATCTGGAAGCGCGTCGGGTTGTTCACCCGGCGCCAGAACAGGTTGTCCTCCCGCCCCGCATACATGCCGATGATGGCGGAGACCCGATGGTCGTGCGGCAGCGTCACCTGATTGGGGGTCCAGACCAGATTGATCACTGTCAGCTCCGGCGACTGGTACAGCACGTTCAGGCCGCCCTTGGTCGGCGCGCCGATCGCCCGGGTCAGAGCCGCGGGGTCGGCCACGGCGCGGGCCACGACCTGCTTCGTGGCCTGGCGCGAGCGCTCGGCCAGCGAGGCCCGTAAATCGGCGATGAACTGGTCGAGGTCGAACATGGCTTGCTCCCTTGGGCGCGTCATCCAAAGATCATGCCCGAGCTGTCCGCGCCGCGCCATGCGGGAGTGCAGGAGGCCTCCCAGGTGCAGCACCGCCCACCTTCGACATGAGCTGCCGGGGGTCCTGCACCGCGTGCTGAGGCTTGCCGCGGCCGCCACGTTGCATTTGTATCATCGGGGGTTGTTCCCCCGAGCAGCCACGCCGCACCAGCCCGGGGCGCGCCCGCGTCATCAACGCCACGGCCGCCGCCGCCCCGACGGTTCAGACCGATAGGTAAGCCTGCCGCGCAGCGTCATCCTGCATCAACTCCGCCATCGCTCCGGACCAGCGTACCACGCCCTTTTCGATGATCGTCGCCCGGTCGCTCACCATCCGGGCGAAGAACAGGTTCTGCTCGCTCAGCAGCACGCTGAGTCCCTCCGCCTTCAGCGCCAGGATGGCTGCGGCCATGCGTTCGACGATGACGGGTGCCAGGCCCTCGCTCGGTTCGTCCAGCAGGATGAGGCGCGGGTTGCCCATCAGGGTGCGGCCGATGGTCAGCATCTGCTGCTCGCCGCCGCTCATCCGGGCGCCCGGGCGGCGCCGCATGGCAGCCAGGCTGGGGAACAGGTCGCAAACCCGTTCGATGGTCCATGGACGCAGCCCGTCGCGTGGCTTCTGCCGGCCGCATTCCAGATTTTCCTCCACTGTCAGTTCGGCGAAGACCCGGCGATCCTCTGGCACGTAGCCGAGGCCGAGGCGAGCGATCTCGAAGGGCTCACGCCCGCCGATCTGCTGACCCAGAAACACCACGCGGCCGGCGCTTGGCGGCACCAGCCCCATGATCGCTTTCATGGTTGTGGATTTGCCGGCGCCATTGCGGCCGAGCAGGACGTGGACTTCGCCGGGCACGACGTCGAGCGCGACGTCGTCCAGGATATGCGCGCGGCCGTAATGGGCGTGCAGGGCTTCGACCGTCAGCATCAGTGCGCCGAACCGAGGTACACTTCGCGGACCCGCGGATTTTCACGCACTTCGGTGGGCGTGCCTTCGGCCAGCATGGCGCCGCGGTCCAGCACCAGCAGCCGGTCGGCATGGGTAAAGACAACGTCCATGTCGTGCTCGGTGAACAATACGGCAATGCCGCTTTCTCGGGCGATGCGCGCGGTCAGCGCCATCAGCGCCACGCGCTCGGAGGGCGCCATGCCGGCGGTGGGCTCGTCCATCAGCAGCAGCTGGGGGGCGTTGGCCAAGGCGATCGCCAGCTCGACCCGCTTCAGGTCGCCGTAGGCCAGCACCCCGCAGGGCCGCGCCGCCTGGCCGGCCATGCCGACACGCTCCAGCAAGGCCAGCGCCGGTGCCGGGTCCTCCGCCGCGACGGGGCGCCACAGGCCCATCAGGCGGCGCGCATGCGAGAGCAACGCCATCTGAACGTTCTCCAGCACGCTGAGGCTGCCGAAGGTGGCGGTGATCTGGAAAGTCCGGCCGACGCCCAATCGCCAGACCTGGCGCGGCTTCAGGCCGGTGATGTCGCGTCCGTCCAGCCGCACCGTGCCGGCATCCGGCCGCAGCTGGCCGTTCAGCATATTGAAACAAGTGGATTTGCCGGCGCCGTTGGGGCCGATGAGGGCTAGCAATTCGCCACCCGCCACCCGCAGCGACACGTCGCGCACCGCATGTACGCCGCCGAAGGATTTCCGCAGGCCGGCCACTTCAAGCATCGCCATGCTCAGCCGTTTCCAGCCCCCGGGCCAATGGCAGGATCATCGCCGGAACCCCGCCAAGCCGCGGGGGAAGAAGAGCACCAGGCCAATGATGATGG
>CAXTJY010000471.1:0-3917 GCA_964244395.1 uncultured Rhodovarius sp. | reverse complement strand
GAGCTACGCCATGGCCAACGGTGGCGGGCGGCACGCCCCACTCCCGCAGCAGACCGCCCGCCTCGCGCCACAAATGCAGAGCCGGAACAATGACGCCGTGCTGCATCCGCAGGATACGCTGCGCCCCCTCGATGGCTGGGATGTTGCCGCCATGCCCGCTCAATACCAGTAGCCGGGTCGCGCCGCCGCGCTGCAACGCCAGCAGGCTTTCCAGCACCACCGCCGAAAGGGTGGCGGGCGACAGCGCAATGGCGCCGGGAATGCCCGCGAAAAAATCCTCACCGCCGAAGGGAATGGCCGGGGCCACCAGCGCATCGTCGCCGGCGGCTGCGGCGCCGCGGGCTGCCTGCATGGCCACGGCCTCGGCCAGCAGCCAATCGCCCATGGGGGCGGCGGGGCCGTGCGTCTCGGTGCTGCCCATGGGCAGGATGATGGCGGCGCCCGCGGCGATACGCGCTGCCACCTCGGGCGCGCGCAGGCGGGCTATGGCGTGCGGCACTGCGTCAGGCCTGGGCCGGCGCGGCCGTCACCGCAGCAAATCCACCGCGATCCGGCTCAGCGCCTGCACGCCCAGCCCGATGCATGCCTCGTCCGGTTGATAGAAAGCGTTGTGCAGCCGGTCGTCCCGCCCCGGCGCCCCCGCGCCCACCAGCAGGTGAAAGCTCGGCACCCGGTCGGCAAACGCCGAAAAATCCTCCGCGCCCATGGAGGGCTCCTTCTCCAGCGCCGGCTTGCAGAAATTCTGCCCCACCGACACGACCGCCGGCTCCAGCACCGCATCGTCGTTGCGCAGGCTGGGCACCATGCGGCGATAGCTCACCTCGACCTTGCAACGCATCGCTTCGCCCACCCCCTGGCACAGCCGGCGGATCGCCGCCTCGGCGATGTCCCGTGCCTCCGGCTGCAACGTTCGCACCGTGCCCTTCAGCGCCACCCGCTCCGGAATGATGTTGTAGGTCGTGCCGCCGCTCACCATGCCCACCGTCACCACGCAGGGGTGCAGCGGCTTCTGCTCGCGCGACACCACCGTCTGCAATTGGGTGATGAGGTGCGCCGCCGCCACGATCGGGTCGATCGACGCGTAAGGGTGCGCCGCGTGACCCGACTTGCCCTGCACCACGATGTCGAACCGATCGCTCGCCGCCAGGGCATGGCCGCGCACGAAGCCGAACTCGCCCACCGGCATGTCCGGCATGTTGTGGAAACCGAGCGCCATGTCGAGCCCATCCGCGGCGCCATCGGCGATCATCGCCGGCGCGCCTTCCAGCACCTCCTCCGCCGGCTGGAAGATGAGCTGGATGCGCCCGGCCAGGCTGGGTGCCAGGTCGCGCAGCACCTCCGCCACGCCCAGCAGGGTGGAGGTGTGGATGTCATGCCCGCAGGCATGCATCTGTCCCGCGATGGTGCTGGCGAATTCCTGGCCGGTTTCCTCGTGGATCGGCAGCGCATCCATGTCCGCGCGGATCGCCAGGGTCGGGCCGGGCCGCCCACCCTCAATGGTGCCGATCACCCCCGTCACCCCCACGCCGGTGCGGTGCGGAATGCCCAGCCGGGTCAGCTCGGCCGCGACGATGCCGGCGGTGCGGACTTCCTGGAAAGCCAGTTCGGGCACCTTGTGGATGTCGCGCCGGATGTCGATCAGCCGCGGCTCGATGGCTTCGGCCGCATGCTTGAGGTGACCGGCGATGTCGTTGGGAAGCGGCATGGGGGGCTCCGGCGAATGCTGTGCCGCAACATCCGCCGGGTACCGTGCCTTGTCCAGCGAAGGGCAACGCGATGGCCAGTCGTGCCTGCCGCTGGCCAGCCGCGCCGCGCATCTCGGCCTGGCCATTGTCGTCGCAGCCGTGACGGCGATCTGTTAACCCCCGGGTGGTCGTGCCCGCTCTGGTCGGGTTAGGCTGCGTTCCGCCCAAACGAAAAGAGGTCAGCAAGACCATGCGGTATCCGCGCCGCCCCATCCTCGCAGCGCCTTGGTTTCTGGCCGCCCCCGCCCTCGCGCAATCCTGGCCCAGCCAGCCCATCCGCCTCGTCGTCCCCTACGCCCCCGGCGGCACCACCGACCTGATGGCCCGCCTGGTCGCCACGCCCCTGGCCGAGCGGTTGGGCGTGCCCATCATCCTGGAGAATCGCCCCGGCGCCGGGGCGACGGTGGGCAGCCTGATGGTCGCCCAGTCGCCGCCGGACGGGACCGTGCTGGTGATGAGCAACATCGCCAGCCACGGCATCGGCCCGGCACTCTACCCCAACATCCGCTACGACGCGGTGCGCGACTTCAGCCACATCGCCCTGATCACGCAGAACCCGTCGGTCTTCGTCGCCAACCCGCGCGCGGGCATCGCCAACCTGGCCGACCTGGCGGCGCGGCACCGCGCCAGCCCCGGCGGCCTGGACATGGCGAGTTCCGGCGCCGGCTCCTCCAACCACATGCTGATCGTGCTGATGGGCCAGGCGCTGGGCCGCGAGATCAACCACATCCCTTTCCGCGGCGCAGGCCCCGCCATGACCGCGGTGATCGGCGGCCAGGTGCCCCTGATGAGCGACAGCCTGCCCTCGGCCGCCTCCCACCTGCGCGCCAACACCGTGCGCGGTATCGCGCTGTCCGGCGAGGCGCGGCATCCGTCATTCGCGGAAGTGCCCACGTTTCGCGAGCAGGGTTTCGACCTGACCGGTACCAGCTGGTTCGGCATTTCCGGCCCGGCCGGCATGCCGCCGCCCATCGTGCAGCGCCTCAACGACGAGATCCGAACATTGCTGGCGACGCCGGAACTGCGCGCCCGCTTCGCCGAGTTGGGTGGGACGCCGGGGGCGATGGGTGCCGATGAATACACGGATTACGTGCGTCGTGAGGTCGAGTTCTGGGCTCCGATCGTCAGAAGCTCAGGCGCGCAACCCGATTAGCGCATGAATGCATCGAATCGCCTGACGCAAACGTAAGGTCGTTTCTCTCTGGGCTGGACGGCCGCCATGCGCTAGGCATGATGGCAGGAATGTGATGCAAGCGCTGAGCCGCGAATCAAGGCCAGCGTCTGGGAAAGGCTTGGGAATGAAAATCAACGAAAAGGACCTGATGTCGGGTCTGTTTCTGATCTTGATGGCTGCCGTCGGGCTGTATCTGAACCTCGACCACACCATGGGCACCGCGCGCCGTATGGGCCCAGGCTACATGCCCTGGATGGTGTTCTGGCTGCAGGTCGCGCTGGGCGCCGGCGCCGTGCTGATCGGCCTGTTTGGCGATGGCGAGAAGCTGCAACGTTGGACCAGCAGGGAGAGCCTCTCCTTCGCACTCGGCATCGCGGTGGGCATCGCCGTCTGGTACGTCCTGCGCGTCACCCCGGGCTTCTTCGGCCAGACCTACAACGCCGTCGGAACGGGCATGATGGTCGGCTTCCTGGTCCTGTGCTGGGCACCGGGCTGGCGGTACTTCGGGTTGGTCAACGCATCGCTCTGCCTGTTCGGCCTGTTGCTCGAACAAATGGGTTTCTTCGCGGCGCTGATCGGCATCACCGTCATGTCCTGCCTGGCGGACGAAGAACATCTGAAGAAGCCCCTCGGCATCGTCGGCACGACGGTCTTCCTCCTCGTCATGTGCTGGGTGGTGTTCATCAACCGCCTTGATATCCGCGTGAACCTCTGGCCGCAGCTGTAAGGAGCCGGACATGGAACTTCTTCTCACCAATCTCGCGCATGGGTTCGGCGTCGCGCTGTCCTTGCAGAACCTCAGCTTCGCGCTGCTCGGCGCGCTGATCGGCACTGCCATCGGCGTGCTGCCAGGCATCGGGCCGGTGGCGACCATCTCGCTGCTGCTGCCGATCACCTTCGGCCTGCCGGCCACCACCGCCATCATCATGCTCGCCGGCATCTATTACGGCGCGCAGTATGGCGGCTCGACCACGGCCATCCTGCTCAACCTGCCGGGG
>CAXTJY010000470.1:0-3933 GCA_964244395.1 uncultured Rhodovarius sp. | reverse complement strand
CTTGAATCAACCCTCCGTCCGCGCCGCAAGCATTTTAATGGGTCCTGAACCTAGGCCTGCCCCACTGGCTCCGCGACCTGGGCCGATGCGCCCGCCGCCAGGGTGGCAAGGATGCGGTCGAAATAATCCTCCGCGATGGCGCGGATTTCCGCCGTGGTGCGGTTGAGTATGGGATGCGGCACGAAGACGCTGCGCCCGGCGAAGCCCAGCGAGCCGCATTGCCGCTCGAAGGCGTCGCGGAACTCCTCGGTCAGCACGTTCACGCCGGGGATGCCGCGCTGGTCCAGGTCGTTCAGATCATGCGTCGAGCAGGAGGTGCAGGAGCCGCAATCGGACAGGGCGATGATCACGGCGTCGGCCTCCGCCGCGATCTCGTGCAGGATGGGCAATGGGGCGGTGCGGGTGTTGGTGGGCTTCTTCCAGCGACGTAGGCGGTAGCCGCGGGCGGCCAGCAGCTCGGCCAGCCGGCCCACGAACTCGTCGCCGCGCATCTTGCCGATGTCGAGCAGGGCGATGGTGCCGGCGCACAATTCGGCGGGCGGCGCCACGGGTTCCCGTCGCAGCCCTGCGGCCTCGGCGGTGGGGTCGCGCAGCAGCGCGTCGTCGGTCCTCATTCCACGATCTCCCTGGTGACGGGTTGGCTTTCCTCACGGAAGCGGCCGCCGGTCCAGCCGCAGAGGATTGCGGAGTACAGGCCGGCGGCGCCGCCGGCGCGGACGATCAGCAGTCCTTCGGGCCAGAATTTGTCCACCATGTCGCCGGCGCGGGACGGCGCCATGCCTTCACCCACGCCGCCGGCGCCGGCCACCAGCGCGCTGCCGGGCCGGCGCAGATCGTCACGCAGGCTGGCCTCGATCCGTGCCCGGTCCCAGCCCGCATCCCCGAAGATCGCGTGGTGCTCCGGCGAGAGGACGAGGACGGCGTTGAAGAACTCGCAGAGCTTGGGGTGGCCGACGACGGCGAGGCTCATGGGGAGCGAGCGCGACAGCTCCTCGGGCGTCCGGCTTTTCCAGTCGACGAAGCCCTGGATGCCGTCGCCCTGGAAGAGGGTGACGGCGGAACGGCCGGCGGCGATGCCGCGCGCGGTGGCCAGCGGCTGCCAACGTGGATCGTCCTCATTCTCGGCAAAGCAGAAGGTGTATTTTCCGGGGCCGCCGATGGTGGAACGGTCGAGCTCCCCCGGCCGGCCGCCGCCGACGTTGCGGATGATGAGGTTCAGCGCGCGGCCGATGGTGGCGTTGGCGCGGTTGCCCTGGCCCAGCGCGTTGATGCCGGCATTCATGCCGATGCGCCTGGCGATCGGCCCGTTCACGATGATGACCGGTGAGGAAAAGCACGTGGTGCAGATGATGCCGTGCAGGGTGAAAACGGGCTCCAGCGCCGCCCCGATGGCGGCGAGCAGAACCGGCATGTATTCCGGCCGGCAGCCCGCCATCACCGCGTTGATCGCCACCTTCTCGATGGTCAGCGGCGGCAGGTCCGGCGGCATGCGGCCGATGACCTCGGCGGGCGCGCGGGGAGTGCCGCCCAGCATGCGCAGGATGCGCGCATCGGTCGGCGGCACCACGGGCAGGCCATCGGTCCAGCCGCGGTCGAAGCAGACCTCCATGGGGTCGTCCCAGTCGCCGACCTCGACGTGGCGGCTGGCCAGCGGCGGGGCGCCGTAGCGCGCGACCAGATGCTCATGCACGTTCGGCTCGCGCGATTTCGAGCCGCAGCCGGGGCGAAAGGCAGGCAGTGCTGCGCCAAGCTGCGGGTCGGCGGCCAGGCGGCGCCAGTCCTCCCGGTCCCAGCCATGGGTGCGATCGACCTCGCGGCCATCGGCGCGGCGGATCAGGGTGGGAACGATCTCGATATCGGCCAGGAAGGCCTGGCGCAGGTCGGTGTCGCTCAGCCCGCCGGGGAAGCTCTCAGGCTCGTCCTGCACCAGCAGGGTGGCGCCGAGCTGTTCGAGAATGGGCGCGACGAGGCGGCAGGTGGGGCAGTCTGCCTTAAGGAAGGCGACCAGGCCGTCGCGTGGCAGCGTTGGGGAGGAGATGGCGGCGGACACGTAAGACCCCTCATTGGCATATCAGCAAAGGCTTGACAGCATCATCGTGTCAACTGGTATTCCAGTCGGTATGACCGTCCCCCCGGAATTGCTGCGGCGCCAGGCCATCGACGCCATCCGCGGCCGCATCGTCAGCGGTGCGGTCGGCTTCGGCGCCCGGCTCTCCGACCGAGGCTTGGCGGCCGAGCTGGGCGTCAGCCGCACCCCGGTGCGCGAGGCGTTGGCCGAACTGGCGGCGCAGGGGCTGATCACCATCCGGCCGCAGAGCGGCAGCTTCGTCATGGCGCCGGATGCGGCGGAGGTCGGCGCCGTGTTCGAGATGCGGGCGGTGCTGGAATGCGGCGCGCTGCGGCTGGCGGCGGGAAGAGAACCGGAGCGGCTCGGCGCCGTGCTGACCCCGCTGGTCGCCGGCGCGGCGCTGGCGGTGGAGGAAGATGACCTGCGGCTGGCCGAGGCGCTGGACGGCGCTTTCCATCGCGAGTTGGTGGCTGCCTCCGGCAATCCTCTTCTCGTCACCGCCTATGGCGGCATCGCCGACCAGATCGAGGCGTTCCGCCACCGGCTGCCACGCCAACATGCCCGCATGGCCGCCGCGGTGCTTGGCCACCGCCGCATCCTGGACCTGGCGGTGACCGGGCGGCTGGCGGCGGCGGAAGCAGAGTTGGCAAGCCATGTGCGGGCGGTGCAGGGTCTCGCCATCTCCCTCATCTCCCCTCCCCCGGTGACCCGCCGGCGCCCTCATCCCCCTTCCTGACCTCGGAGCCCCGCATGCAACGTCGCGCCCTTCTCGCCCTCGCCGCCGCCCCGGCCCTGGCGCAGCGCCCGTTTCCCACCCGGTCGGTCACGCTGGTCGTGCCCTACGCGCCCGGCGGCGCGACCGACATCGTCGCCCGGCTGCTGGCGCCGTTCATGCAGGAAGGGCTGGGGCAAGGCGTCGTGGTGGAGAACCGCAGCGGCGCGGCGACCCAGATCGGCACCGAGCTGGTGGCGCGGGCGGTGCCGGACGGGCACACGCTGCTTCTGACGGCCGCGCCGCTGGCCATCAATGTCGGGCTGTTCCCGCGGCTGCCTTACGACCCCGTGCGCGACTTCGCGCCCATCACCATGGTCATGACCAACCCGCAGGTGCTGGTGGTGGCGGCCGACAGCCCGTATCGCGACGTGGCCGGTCTGCTGGAGGGGGCGCGGGCGAAGAACGGGCTGAATTTCGGCTCCGCCGCGCCGGGCAGCATGGGGCATCTGTCGATGGAATTGCTGGCATCGCGCAGCGGCGCGCCGCTGACCCATGTGGCCTACCGCTCCTCGGCACCCGCACTGATCGACCTGACGGGCGGCCGCCTGGACGGGATGTTCGACAACCCTTCCACCGCGCTGCCGCTGATGCGAGACGGGCGGCTGCGTGGGCTGGCCTTCACCGGGCGGGCGCGCAGCCCCGCCGCGCCGGAGGTGCCGACCTTGATTGAGGCCGGTTTTGAAGGCTTCACGACGCTGAACTGGTACGGCCTGTTCGCGCCGGCGCAGACGCCGCCCGAGGTGCTGGCGCGGCTGCATGCGGTGGCGAGCGCTGCGCTGCGGCGGCCCGAAATCAGTCAGCGGTTCGCCGCCGAGGGCACGGATGTGGCGCCAAGTGCCCCGGAGGTGCTGGGAGCGCTGGTGGCGCGGGAGGTGACAAATTGGACGACCATCATCCGCGAGCGCGGCATACGGCCGGATTGAGGTCGCCGCTCACGCCAGCGTCGTCAAATCCTGGAACCAATGCTGCGCTTGCGTATAGCCCCGCACCGCCCGGCCAAGCGCCCGCGGGTTGGTGTCGTGCACCACGAAGACCAGCAGCGCCTCATCCACCACCTTCTGGTGCACCCGGGCCATCAGCTGGTCCACGG
>CAXTJY010000469.1:0-3939 GCA_964244395.1 uncultured Rhodovarius sp. | reverse complement strand
CGACGAAGTAATGGCAGTCGAACTCGTCCTGCAACCGCACCCAGTTCTTCAATGCGCCGTGGTAGTGGCCGAGGTGCAGCGCGCCGGTCGGGCGCATGCCGGAGAGAACGCGTTGCTTCATCGCCCGATTCTAGGAAAGGGCGCAGCTAAACTTCGCGCCCTGTGAAGCGAATCGTTGTTTTGATCTCGGGCCGCGGCTCGAACATGGAAGCCATCGTGCGCGCCTGCGCGACAGAAGGCTGGAACGCGCGCGTCGCGGCGGTGATCAGCAACCGGGCCGATGCGCAGGGCCTCGCGTTCGCGCGTCAGCACGGCATCGCGACGGCGGTGGTCGACCATGCGGCCTTCGCTTCGCGTGACGCGTTCGATGCCGAACTCGCGCAGGCGATCGAAGCGTTCACGCCTGACGTCGTCGCGCTCGCCGGCTTCATGCGCATCCTGACCGACGACTTCGTCGCGCGCTTCGCGGGCCGGCTGGTCAACGTGCACCCTTCGCTGCTGCCGCGGCATCGCGGGCCGATCCCCACCTTCTATGCGTTGGCGGAGGGCGGCACCGGGGTTTCGGTGCATGTGCTGGCACCGCGCATCGATGCCGGCGGGGTGCTGGCGCAGCGCCCGGTGCCGTTGCCGGATGGTGTGAGCGTGGGCTGGGCGGCGCGCGCCCTGCACCTGGCCGCGCTGCCGCTGGTCGAGCAGGCGCTGGCCATGCTGCCGGCATCGCCACCCACGGCCACCATCCTGCCCTATTGCCCCTTTCCGGACCCCGGTACCCTGCGCCGTATGGACGTGCCGCTGGTGCAGTTGCGCGACTGGCGCGCCTCCCTGTTCGCCCCGGCGGGCGGGTGGTAAGCCGCCGGCAGGACCACGCCGCAGGATGCGCCTGACACAGCCGAGTGATGAACATCGCGTCCCGCAAAAGCTTTCTCTTCCTGCAAGGCCCGATCTCGCCTTACTTCCACCGGCTGGGGGTGCTGCTGCGCGGCCGCGGCCATGCGGTGCACCGGATCAACGTCTGCCGCGGCGACACGCTGTTCTGGCCGGAGCCCGCGACCGATTTCTGCGCGCCGCCGGATGAGTGGCCGGGTTTCATCGGCGATTTCCTCACCCAACACGGCATCACCGACCTGGTGCTGCTGGGCGAACAGCGGCCCTACCACCAGGTAGCCATCGCCGCCGCGCAGGCTTCCGGCGTGGCAGTGACGGTGACCGATTTCGGCTATCTGCGGCCGGATTGGATCATCCTGGAACGCGACGGGATGAATCGCGACAGCCGTTTTCCACGCGACGCCGCCGCGATCCTCGCGCTGGCCGCGGGGCTGCCGCCGGTGGATGAGACCAAGCTTTACGCCGACGATTTCCGCCAGCAGGCGATCTGGGACATGCGGTTCCACCTCGCCAACCTGCTGCCGGGGAGGTTCCGGCATTTTCGAAGTTTCCAGCTGCACCATCCCATCCCGGCGTATTTAGGCACCGGCGTGGCGCTGCTGCGCCGGGGGGCCGAAACGCGGGCGGCCGCGGCGACCCTGGACGGGCTGCCGCCGGGGCCGCGCTGGGTCTTCGCGATGCAGATGGAAACGGATTATTCGATCCGTGCCTATAGCGACTACCCGGATATGGACACACCGATCGCCGAGGCGATCGACAGTTTTCGGCGCGGCGCGCCGCCCGATGGACACCTGCTGGTGAAGGTCCATCCGCTGGACCCCGGCATCAAGAACTGGCGGCGGCGAGTGGCGGCGATGGCCCGGGCGCGGGGAGTGGCGGGGCGGGTGCACTACCTGGGCGCGGGCGATCTGGACGCGATACTGGCCGACGCGCGCGGGGTGGTGACGGTGAACAGCACGGTGGGGGTGCGGGCCCTGCAACTGGGCCGGGCGCTGCATGCATTGGGGGATGCGATCTATCGGGTACAGGGGCTGACGCATTGTGGAGGGCTGGACGATTTCTGGGCCGCCGGGCCGCCGGATGCGGCGCTGGCGGACGCCTTCTTACGGGGTATCGCGGCGTGCCTGCATGTGCGGGGGGTGTATTACCGGGAGCCGGGGCTGACGGCTGCGGTTGAGGCCTCGGCGCAGCGGCTGGAGGAGGGGACGGTGGGGGTGGCGGTTTAGAGGCCGAATAGACCTGCGCCATCTGCACCGGGAGCGGTAGCAGGTGCGGCTGCGGAGGGGGGCGCCTCACTGTCGTCCTGGTTGCTTGGCCGTCCTTACAGCATCGCCAACTGCCGCTTGCGGCGCGGTGGCGGAAAGGCGACGTCCAGCTCGGCATGGTCAGCCTCGCTCAGGGTCAGCGCCAACGCGCCGGCATTCTCCCTCACCCGCTCCGCCTTGACAGTCTTCGGGATGGCCATCACCCCAGGCTTGGCCATGCACCAGGCAAGCGCCACCTGGGCGGGCGTGGCTCCGTGCCGCTCCGCCACCGCGTGCAGGGCGGGCTGCCTCAACAGGGCGCCCTGGCCGAGCGGCGAATACGCCATCAGTGGCATGCCCCGCGCCGCCATCCAGGGCAGCAGGTCGAATTCCGGCCCGCGCTCGGCCAGATGCAGCAGGACTTGGTTGGTGGCGCAATCGGGCCGATCCAGCTCCTGCATGTCGTCCAGATCGAGGTTGGAGACGCCCCAGCCACGGATATGCCCGGCCTGCCGCATCCGTTCCATGATTTCGGCCGTATCGGAGAGCGGAACGGAACCCCTCCAATGCAGCAGATAACAGTCCAGGACGTCCGTCTTCAGCCGCTTCAGGCTGCGCGCCAGCGCGGCCGGCAGGCGGCTGGCCGAGGCGTTCTGGGGATAGACTTTGGAGACGAGGAAGACCTCGTCGCGCCGGCCGGCGATGGCTTCCGCCACCACCTCCTCCGCCCCGCCCTCGGCGTACATCTCGGCGGTGTCGATCAGGCTCAGCCCGGCATCGAGCCCGGCGCGCAGGGACGCGGCCTCCCCTGGACGGGACCGGGCATCCTCACCCATATGCCAGGTGCCCTGGCCCAGGGCCGGAACCGTGCGGCCGTCAGGCCAGGCGACCGTTCGCATGATGGGGAGCCTCCGATGCGCAAAATGGTCGCGGCGATGATGTTGGCCGCGGCGCCGGCGCTTGCCCAGGTGCCGGTGGCGGAAGAAATCGGCAGTTGGCGGCTGGGCTGCCTGATCGACCGGATGACCGACCGGGCCGCCTGCCAGATGCGGCACCGGGATTGGGTGGAGCGGGCGCCATCCGGCGGAGCCGGGCAAACCTATGCTGGCGGCGCGACCGGGTTGGTGCTGGAGATTCAGGATCGCGGCGGCCGGCTGGTGCCGGTGGTCAGCGCCCGGGATCTGGGGCTGGACGGCGCCTCGCGCGGCCTGGCGCTGCTCGCGGGCGGGGTGCAGATGCGGCTGGGCTCCAACCCGATGTTCGTGATGCGCTGCGGGCTGGATGGGCGCAGCCTGTTCTGTTTCCCCAGCCCGGCCGATGCCGAGCGGGTGGAGCGCGAGCTGGCCAGTGCCGACAGGCTGCTGGTGCGGGTGGGCAGCAGCGCCGAGCCGAAGGAAATCCGGCTCGACCGCACTGCTGACGCGATGGCGGCCTTCCGGCGCCAGGTGCCGCCCGGGCCGCCGGCGCCGGAGGGCAATGATCTGGGCGAGCTGCTGGGCCGCCTGCGGGGGCTGTTCCAGTGACCGAGAAGACCTTGGCCATGCTGCTGGTGGCGGTGGCCGCCGGTGAGAGAGACGCCCTGCGCGGCATCTACCAACGGCAGAACGTGCGGCTGTTCGGCGTTGCCAATGCGGTGCTGCGGGACCGCGACCAGGCCTCCGATGCGCTGCACAACGCCTTCATCAACATCCAGCGGCGGGCACAGCAATACGATCCAGAGCGGGGCGCGCCGGAAGCCTGGCTGGCCGCCATCGTGCGCTACGCCGCATTGGACATCCTGCGCGCGAGGGGTAGGGAGATGCCCAGCGAC
>CAXTJY010000468.1:3001-3963 GCA_964244395.1 uncultured Rhodovarius sp. | reverse complement strand
GCTGACTTAAAACACGCAGCGCGCCGTGCCGTTCGTCCGCGCGAGGTTGGCGACGAAGAAAACATCGGCAACGTCCTTTTGCCGATGTATCGAACGCAGGTTTATTTTTCCGGAAACATCGGTGGCGGCGAAATCATTCGCGGCGAGCGGTCGATCAATGCCGAACAGGCCAAGATTATCCAGCGGATATTCCGCGAGTTCGTGGCAGGCAAATCGCCGGTGGCGATTGCCACGGCGCTTAACGCCGAAGGCGTCCCCGCGCCGACCGACAAGCCTTGGGGTCCGCATACCGTTCTCGGCCATCCGAAGAAGGGTACCGGGATAATCAACAACGCCTTGTACATCGGGGAAATCGTCTGGAACCGGGTCAGCTATCCGAAGAGCCCAATCACAGGCCGCGCGGTTGGGCGGGTCAATCCGGAGTCCGAGTGGATACGCAAAGACATTCCCGAGCTGCGCATCGTCGATCAAGCGCTATGGGATGCCGCCAAAGGTGTGCAGGCGAGGCAGAAAGCCGCATCGCAGGAATTTTGGTCGCACCAGCGGGGGCGCAGCCTGCTATCCTTCCGTCTCAAATGCGGCTGCTGCGGCCTCGGCATGTCCAAGATTTCCAAGGACCATTATGGTTGCCTGACCTCGCGCGAACGCGGCATCGCTGTCTGCGATAATCGCCGCACCATCCGGCAGGACGTTCTCGAACAGACGGTGCTGGGAATCCTGCAAAACCGGCTGATGGACCCCGAACTCGTCGCGGTTTTTTGCAAGGAATATACAGGCCACATTAATCGGCTGCGCATGGAGCACGGTGCGTCGCTGCACGAGATGAAAGCCGAACACGCCAAACTTGTGGCGCGGGAGCGGCGCATCGTCGAGGCTGTCATGGACGGCTATGGCAGCGAAGCGCTCAAGCGCGAGTCTGTCACCGTCGAAATGCGCCGCAAGGAACTGGATCAACTGCTGAC
>CAXTJY010000468.1:0-2991 GCA_964244395.1 uncultured Rhodovarius sp. | reverse complement strand
GCAGCAGCAAGCGCCCGTGTTGCTGCATCCGAACATGGCCCTGCGCTATCGCCAGGCCATCGGCGAAATGATCGCCGCCCTGAAAGGCGGCGGCAACCGGCACGAAGCGTTCGACCTCATCCGCGGCCTGATCGACAAGATCGTGCTCTCGCCCGATCCTGACTCCAAGGGGCTGACAATCAGCCTCTACGGCGACCTTGCGGGGATTTTGAACATTGCCACTGGAAAGGAAGGATCGCGCCCCACACGGGAATTCAACCTCAAGCAGATTAAACTCATCGTCGGAATCGACGATATCCCTTCAACCCCTCAGCAGGGTAAGCTGGTTGGAAGAGGGCAAAGCCCTCTCCCCGGGTCGCCAGCGCTACCTCCGCCGCACCAGGTCCCGCAGCTCCGCCGCCACCGCGTCGAGCGCGGCCATCGCCGAGTCCAGCCCGGCGGGCGGCGTTTCACCGGCGGCCATGGCCGTGCCGTCGTCCAGCAGTTTCTGCACGCCCTTGATGGTGTAGCCCTGGCTGTAGAGCAGGCCCGAGATCCGGCGCAGCAGGCCGATATCCTCGGGGCGATAGTAGCGCCGGCCGCCGCCGCGTTTCAACGGCTTGAGTTGTGGGAACTTACCTTCCCAGAAACGCAGGACGTGCTGCGGTACGTTCAGTTCCTCGGCCACTTCGCTGATGGTGCGGAAGGCCTGGGCGCCTTTGCGGGCGCGCGGTTCGTCGGTGGAGAGAAGGTCTTGCAGTGTGGTCATTCGTCATCCCCGCCGCGTGGTATCGGCTCGTGGTTGATGCGGGCCTTGAGCACCTGGCTGGGGCGGAAGCTGAGCACCTTGCGCGGCAGGATGGGCACTTCCACCCCGGTTTTCGGGTTGCGGCCAATGCGCTGCGCCTTGTGCCGCACGGCAAAGGTGCCGAAGGCGCTGATCTTGACCGCCTGGCCCTGGCCCAGCGCGCCGGACATGCGCGCCAGCACCGCCTCCAGAAGCGCCGCCGACTCATTTCGGGAGAGGCCGACCTCCGTATAGATGGCTTCCGCCAACTGGGCTCGGGTGAGTGTTTCCATCGTGGCAACGACGTCCTGCAAGCGCTTGGGCGTTCAGCAAAGCTTGCCCGGCCATGCAGGTCAATGACCATTCGCCGGACCGAGTGCTGCGAGCATGGCATCGTGGTCGGGCCGGGCGGCGGTGGCGATGCCTTGCCAGGGCAGCCTGCCCAGCAGCTGAGCGACGCGCGGGCTGATGGCGATGGCGCGTATGGCGGCGGTGGCCCTCTCCAGCCCGGCGCGGCCGAGCAGTTCCATGCAGCGTTCGGCCGAGCGGGGGGAGAAGAACAGCGCCGCCGCCACCTCACCCGCCTCAAACGCAGCCTCGGCGGCCGCGGGCAACTCAGCGGCGGGGGCGGCGACGTAGGCGAGGCGCCGGTGCACATGGAAGCCGGCCGCGCGCAGGCCCGCCGCGAGGTCGGCCGCATAGCCTTGCCCCACCGCTAGCAGCAATGTCCCGTCGGCGGGGCGCAGGCGGGCGCAGGCCAGTGCGAGCAACGACTGGGCGTCGCCACCGGCGGCCGTCGCGGCGTGGCCGAGAGCGCGGGCGGCTTCGGCGCTGGCCTCGCCCACGGCCAGCACGGGTGGCCCCGCAGGCAGCGCGGCGGCGGCGGCACGGCTGGTGATCAGGCTGGCTTGCACGAAGAGGGGCGGGATGGTGCGGGTCTGCAGGGTCAAAGCGGGGGCCAGCACGGGTGTCCAGCCGAGCGCTACCGCTGCGGCGGCGGTTTCGGCCAGCCCTGGCTCCGGCCGGGTGATCAGGACGCCAGGAGGCCGAGGCCTAGCCAAAGATGTCGGCCGGCGTGTCGGTCCGCAGTTCTGCGCCTAACGCTGCGCCCAGCGCCACGGCCTCCGCGGCTGCGCCCTCGATGCTTCGTCGCAGCAGGAAGCTGCCATCGGCCCGCGCGGTCAGCCCCTCCAACCGCAGCCGCCCGCCCGGCAGCAGCCTGGCGTGGCCGCCGATGGGGGTACGGCAATTGCCGTCCAGCGCCGCCAGCAAGGCCCGCTCCGCCTGGCTCACCGCCGCAGCCGCCGGGTCCTCGATGGCGGACAGCAGGTCGTGCAGCTCGTGGTCCCGGGCCCGCACGGTGACGCCGACGATGCCCTGACAGGCGGAGGGCAGCATCATCGAGGTTGGGATCACGGCGGCGGCCTCCGCCTCCAGCCCCAACCGCTTGAGGCCGGCCAGCGCCAGCAACGAACCGCCGAACTCGCCGCCACGCACCTTGCCCAGCCGGGTCTGCACATTGCCGCGGATCAGGCCGACGCGCAGGTCGGGCCGCACCGCCAGGAGCTGCGCCTGCCGGCGGAGGCTGGCGCTGCCGATCAGCGCGCCGGGGGCCAGGCTGGCAAAGGGGTTTTCCGGATCCGCCTCGCCTTCGGGCAGGATCAGGGCGTCGCGGGCATCCTCGCGCTTCAGGGTGCAGGCCAGGACGATGCCGGCGGGCAGCTCGGTCTCCAGGTCCTTCAGGGAATGGACGGCGAAGTCGATGCGCCCATCCAGCAGCGCCTCATGGATTTCGCGGGCGAAAAGGCCCTTGCCACCGATATCGGCCAGCAGGCGGTTCTGTACGGCGTCGCCGGTGGTGGTGATGGCGAGCTCGCGAAAGGCGTCCACCGCGCGCAGCACGGGGCATACCGCCATGATCTGTTCGAGGAAGGCGCGCGTCTGCACCAGGGCCAGCGGGCTGCCACGGGTGCCCACGCGCAACGGCAGCCCGGGCATGGGCGAATGGGCGCGCAGGGGGGGAGACAGGGGCGCCGCGATGGAGGTGGCAGGAAGCATGGCGGGGCTATAGAACCCGCCCGGCATGAACAAAAGAGCGCCCGAGCCGGGAATCGAGACACGCCCGGTGCAGTCGCTGGGCGGGAGTCACGCGGCAAAACCCGGCACCGCCTCCGCGCAACGGGCCGACGATGGCGGCCCCCCTGCCTCGGCAAGTCAGGCGGGAC
>CAXTJY010000467.1:0-3968 GCA_964244395.1 uncultured Rhodovarius sp. | reverse complement strand
GTCGAGCTGCGCTATGACGAGGAGCGCAAGCAGGTGGTGTATGAGCCGGTGAGCCTGACGCAGGACTTCCGGGACTTCGACTTCCTGTCGCCTTGGGAGGCGATGACGACGCTGCCCGGGGACGAGAAGGTGCATCTCAACCGCATTCCGGCGCCCAAGGCATGAGCATCACCACGACCGAGTTGGCGCCGAACCAGATCCAGGTCGACAGCCACACCATCAATTTCGGGCCGCAACATCCGGCCGCGCACGGCGTGCTGCGCCTCATCCTGGAGATGAAGGGCGAGGTGGTGGAGCGTGCCGACCCGCATATCGGCCTGCTGCATCGCGGCACCGAGAAGCTGATCGAGCACAAGACCTACCTGCAGGCGCTGCCGTATTTCGACCGGCTGGATTACGTCAGCCCGATGTGCATGGAGCATGCCTTCGCGCTGGGCACGGAGCGGCTGCTGGGCATCGACCGGGATATTCCGGAGCGGGCGCAGTACATCCGGGTGCTGTTCAGCGAGATCACCCGCATCCTGAACCACCTGCTGAACGTGACGACCTACGCGCTGGATTGCGGCGCCATCACGCCGGCGCTGTGGGGCTTCGAGCAGCGCGAGCATCTGCTGGAAATGTACGAGCAGGTGAGCGGCAGCCACTACCACGCCAATTACTTCCGCCCCGGTGGGGTGGCGAAGGATTTGCCGGGTGGGATGGAGAGCCGCATCGAGGGGTGGTGCGCGCAGTTCCCCGCCTTCATCGACAAGCTGGAAGGGTTGCTGACCAACAACCGCATCTTCAAGCAGCGCACCGTCGATATCGGCGTGATGACGGCTGAGCAGGCGATCGAGTGGGGCTTTTCCGGGCCTTGCCTGCGCGCCTCGGGTGTGGCTTGGGATCTGCGGCGGTCGCAGCCGTATGACGTGTATGACCGGATGGAGTTCGAGGTTCCGGTGGGGCGGCATGGTGACTGCTACGATCGCTACCTGATTCGCATCGCCGAAATGCGGCAGTCGCTGCGCATCATCGACCAGTGTCTGAAGCAGATGAAGCCGGGGCCGGTGAAGGTGGCGGACAACAAGATCACGCCGCCGAGGCGGGCCGAGATGAAGCGGTCGATGGAATCGCTGATCCATCACTTCAAGCTGTACACCGAGGGGTATCACGTACCGGAGGGCGCGACCTATTCGGTGGTGGAGGCGCCGAAGGGGGAGTTCGGGGTGTATCTGGTGGCCGATGGCAGCAACAAGCCTTATCGCTGCAAGATCCGGGCGCCGGGCTTCGCGCATCTGCAGGCGACCGAGGTGCTGTCGAAGGGCCACATGCTGGCGGATGCGGTGGCGATCATCGGGTCGCTGGACATCGTCTTTGGGGAGATCGATCGGTGACCGATCAGCCCGCTTCCTTCGCGTTCGATGCCTCCAGCGAGGCGGAGATCGCGCTCGCCCTAGCACGCTACCCCGAGGCCAAGAAAGCCAGCGCGGTGATGCCGTTGCTGCATGTCGTGCAGCAGCAGATGGGCCGGCTGACCGGCAGCGCCTGGGTGCCCAAGGTGGCGATGGATGTGGTGGCGGGACGGCTGGGGATGGCGCCGATCCGCGTCTATGAGGTCGCCAGCTTCTACTACATGTACAATCTGAAGCCGATTGGGCGCTTTCACCTGCAGCTGTGCGGCACGACGCCGTGCTGGCTGCGCGGCAGCGAGGAAATCAGGCGTGCCTGCCACGATGTGGGCGGGGTAAGCGTCGGGAAGACCAGCGCCGATGGCGTCTTCACCATGACGGAGGTGGAATGCATCGGCGCCTGCGTGAACGCGCCCGTGCTGCAGGTGGATGACGACTACTATGAGGACCTCGACTACGACCGGACGGTGACGCTGTTGGAGGCACTGAAGTCTGGCCAGCGCCCGCCGGCTGGCAGCGTGATAGGCCGGCAGACCAGCGCGCCCGAGGGTGGCCCGCTGACCCTGGTGGAGGCTGAGACATGTCGGTGATGGTCGTGGAAGTTTACCATGCCTTTCGCAGCGCCGGGGAAGATGAAGATAAGGCGCGTCAGGCTGCCCAAGCGATGGCTGGAGACGAACGCTTCGATCGCATCGACCGACGATTCGAGCAGGTTGAGGGTCGGCTGGGTCGCGTTGAAGCTCGCCTGGATCTGTTAACGTGGATGGTGGGGATCGGCCTGACGCTGACGGGTGGCGTGTTCACAGGCACGAGCTTGATGCTGTTGCGTGGAATGGGGCGAGGCTGAGGCATGGCGCTTTCCGACAAGGACCGCATTTTCACCAACCTCTACGGCATCCACCCCTGGAACCTGGCCGCCGCCCGCGCGCGCGGGGACTGGGACGGCACCGCCGCGATCATCCAGAAAGGGCGGGACTGGATCGTCAACGAGATGAAGGAGAGCGGCCTGCGCGGCCGCGGCGGCGCGGGATTCCCGACCGGGATGAAGTGGTCCTTCATGCCCAAGGCCACCGATGGCCGGCCCTGCTACCTGGTCGTCAACGCCGACGAATCCGAGCCCGGGACGTGCAAGGACCGCGACATCATCCGTCACGATCCGCACAAGCTGATCGAGGGTTGCCTGATCGCCGGCTCCGCCATGGGCGCCTCGGCCGGCTACATCTACATCCGCGGTGAATACGCCAACGAGGCGAAGGTGCTGCAGGCCGCGATCGACGAGGCCTATGACGCTGGGCTGCTGGGCAAGAACGCCGCCGGCTCCGGCTACGATTACGAGCTGTACCTGCATCGCGGGGCAGGGGCCTATATCTGCGGTGAGGAAACCGCCCTGATCGAGAGCCTGGAAGGCAAGAAGGGCATGCCGCGGCTGAAGCCGCCATTCCCGGCCGCCGTGGGCCTGTATGGCTGCCCGACCACGGTGAACAATGTCGAGACCATCGCGGTGGCGCCGACCATCTTGCGACGCGGCGCGTCCTGGTTCGCGGGCTTTGGGCGGGCGAAGAACGCCGGCACCAAGATCTTCTGCCTGCAAGGGCATGTGAACAAGCCGTGCAACGTGGAGGAGGAGATGAGCATCCCGCTGCGTGAGCTCATCGACCGCCATGCCGGCGGGGTGCGCGGCGGCTGGGACAATCTGCTGGCGGTGATTCCTGGCGGATCGTCCACGCCGATGATCCCGAAGAGCGTGTGTGACGACGTGCTGATGGATTTCGACGCGCTGCGCGAACACAAGACCGGGCTTGGCACCGCCGGCGTGATCGTGATGGACAAGAGCACGGACCTGATTAAGGCGATCCAGCGACTCAGCGCCTTTTACAAGCATGAGAGCTGCGGCCAGTGCACGCCGTGCCGCGAAGGCATGGGCTGGGTGAACCGGGTGATGCTGCGCATGGTCGAAGGCCGGGCGGAGATCGAGGAGATCGACGTGCTGGAGCAGGTGACGCGGCAGATTGAGGGGCACACGATCTGCGCCCTGGCGGATGGCGGGGTGTGGCCGGTGCAGGGGCTGATCCGGCACTTCCGGCCGATGATGGAAGAGCGGATTGCGACGTATAAGGCAGGCCAGATGGCGATGGCGGCCGAATGAAGATTGAGCACGCCATGGACGTCATCGAGTGCGAGGATGCGAACCTGATGGGTTCGCGGTTCGTGGACGTGAATCTGGCCGCCAGCAGGTTCGAGCAGTTCAATCTGTCGCGGGCCAGCTTCAAGGAAGGCACGGCGCCCGGCGTCACCTTCGAGAATGCCAACTTGGCCGGTGCTGGCTTTGAGAACGTCAACCTGACCGGCGCCACCATCCGAGACGCCAACCTCTCCGGCGTTAGCATCACCGAAAGCTGCGTCGAGCGAATGCGGATCGGCGGCCTGCTGGTGACCGAGCTGCTGGCCTGCTGGAAGGAGCATCTCTGATGCCCAAGCTCTTCATCGACGGCGACGAAGTCGAAGTCCCCGCCGGCGCCTCCGTCTTGCAGGCCTGCGAGGCCGCGGGCCGCGAGATCCCCGTGTTCTGCTTCCATCCCC
>CAXTJY010000466.1:0-3979 GCA_964244395.1 uncultured Rhodovarius sp. | reverse complement strand
GCCTTGCCGCCCTCATTGAGGCTGTGGCAGGCGACGCAACCCACCTTCTTCATCACCGCCTCCCCTGCCTTCGGATCGGCGGACGCCAGGAGCGTCTCGATCGGCGGCTCCCCGACGGGCGGCGCGCCCCCGGTGGCCGGAGTCACCGCGCTGGCCGGAGCCGCCGCCTGCGCGGGCTGCGCGGGCGCGGTCGGGAGGGCGACAGGATTTGGCGACAAGGTGCGCAGATAGTCGATGATGTCGGCGCGCGCCTTGGGGTCGGCGAGCCCTGCATAGGTCATCTTGGTGCCGGGAGCGTAGGCGCTCGGCTTCTTCAGCCACTCGTTGAGTTCCTCAAACGTCCAAGGACCGGCCTTGCCCTTGAGCGCGTCGGAATAGGCGTATCCCGCCATGTGGCCGTGCGGCGAGCCAACGGTGTTGTAGAGGTTTGGGCCGATGCCCGCCTTGCCGCCCTCGTTAAAACTGTGGCAGGCGACGCAGCCTGCCTTCTTGACGCCGGCCTCGCCGGCCTCGGGGCTCGCGGAGGCCAGCAGCACGGCGATCGGCGGGTCCGCCTGCGGTGCGCCCGGCGCGGGAGCCGCGCCCTCGATGGTGATCGCGAGTTTAGCGAGGTGCTTAGGCTCTACCGCGTAGTGCGCGATCAGAGTGGCGCCCATGAAGGCGATGCCGGAAACCAGGACCGCCGCGAACGTCTTGTTGACTGCCAGAGTGTCCATACGCGCCTTCCCGACCGTGACCGCCTGGAGTGGCCCGCCGGACCACCCGCTCCATCACGGAATAAGGAATGGATCGCGGTTCAGCAAGCCGTCGCGCGTGCCGCGAGTTGCCCGGAACCCTCGCCCCGGCTGGTCGCATCGAGGAACGCGCACAGCAGATCCGGAGGGCACTCGGCGCGCAAGATCTCGCCGAGGTCGATACCCAGCAGGGCCGCCTCGTGCGCTGGACCAGTCAGCGACCTGCGGCACAGGAACGTGCCGTCGGGCCGGGCGATCATGCCGATCAACAGCAGCGTGCCATCGGCCTGCAGCGTCGCGTGGGCACCGATCGGCGTGTGGCAGGAGCCGTCCAGCGTGGCCAGCAGCGCCCGTTCGGCGATCGCCGCCGCCTTGGCCGCTGGATCGGAGAAGGCGTCCAGCAGATGCAGCAGATCATGATCGTCGGACCGCACCGTCACGGCCACGATCCCCTGACCGGACGCGGGCAGCATGTCGACCGGATCCAGAATCACGTCGGCATGCTGCGCCAGGCCAAGACGTCGCAGCCCGGCGAGCGCGAGCAGGCTCGCATGGCATTCGCCCGACGCGATCTTCGCAAGCCGAGTCTGCACGTTGCCGCGGATCATCACTGGACGGAGGTCCGGGCGCCGCGCCATGAGCTGCGCCTGCCGCCGCACCGAGGACGTGCCGATCACCGCGCCGTGCGGCAAAACGGCGAGCGGATCTCCCTCGACCGCCGACAGGCAACCCGGGCCGAGAATAAGGCAATCGCGGGCATCCTCACGCGGTAGGAAGCAGGCGATGGCCACACCCTGCGGCAGCTCGGTGTCCAGATCTTTCAGGCTGTGCACGGCGAAATCGATGTCGCCGGCCAGGAGCTGTTCGTGGATCTCCTTGGCGAACAAGCCTTTACCGCCAATATCGGCGAGTTTCACGTGCTGCACCGCGTCGCCGGTGGTGCGGATGATGACTTCCTCGAACGCCTCCAAGTCGGCCAGCGCGGGACAGGCCTCGGACAGCATGGCGATAAAGGCCCTGGTCTGCACCAGGGCGAGCGGCGAGCCGCGGGTGCCCGCCCGCAGCGGCAGCGAACGGCCGTGCGAGGGGATTTCGGCAAGGTCGGCGGGCAGGAGATGCTGCATGGCTCAGGGCGCCATCGTGGCGGAGGCGACGGTGTCTTTCGCCAACACCGTCAGCTCGGGAAAGGTCTTGACCATGCTGACCCCATACAGCGGTTTGTAGATGCCTTGGTGGCAGGTGGCGCAGTTGACCTTCGCGACATCCCCCGTGACGCCGAGGCGATAGGGCGGGAACACCGAGGTCAGCGGCGTGAGATAGGACAGGTTGAGGTCGCGCACCATGCGGATGCCCCACCAGGCGCTGGTCCGCTGCGGCGAGCTCTGGCTCCAGTCCGAGAAGGCGCGGCTGTTGTGGCAGTAGGTGCAGTTGACGCCGAGCGACGTCGACATGTGCATCATCAGCCCATATGTCCACTCGGTCTGCTTGATCGTATGCCGATTGTCGACCGGCAGCGCGGTCACCCCCTGCACGCGGATGTTGTTGGCTTCCAGCAGGAAGGGCGTCAGTGGGTCGTAGGCGAGCGAGGTGCCGCCCGCGGCCGCCGAGACGGTGCCCTGGCCGGTAGACGATGCCGCCATGCCCCCAAGTCTCGCGCCCGGACCCGGGTTGGTGAACCAGATGTTAGCGGGCACCGGATTGCCGCGATGGCAGGTCCAGCAGGTGACGCCGGTCGCCTGGACGTGGTTCTGCCAGTTGGCGTTGATGTTCTGCGTCATCTGGATCATCCGCCGCGCCACGACCTTCGTGTAGAGCGAATCATCGGCCATATTGTTAACGTTGTGGCAGTAGGCGCAGCCCTGGGCCGGCGAGACCCAGGTCGTGAGCGAGGCCATCAGGCGGGTGAACTGACCGACGCTGAGGTCGCCCAGCACCTTGACGTTCTTGTAGACGACGCCGGCTTTCGGACCGGACGCCGGCAGTTGCGGCAGGCTCGCCGGGATGACGTTGTTCGGCACCGTGGCCGCGACGAGTTTTGGATCGTAGTTCTGCTCCAGCCCGACGCCACGGAAGCCGCGCTGGATGGATTCGACCGGCGGATGCTGGAACGTGGTGAAGACGACTGCCGCCGTGGCAAGCCCGGCAAGGCCCAGGGTGATTGGCAGCGCGAGGCTCATTTCGGTGCTCCGGGCAGCGTCAGGGGATCGATCTGGGGCAACGCCACCGGATAGCTGGGCGCGATGTAGTGCTTGACACCCCACAGGAACCAATTGTCGACGACCGTGCCGGTCAGCAGGATGCCGATGCCGCCGGTCAGCGGACAAAGGACGGCGAACCACCAGGCCCAGCGATGAATGCTCTCGATCGAGGCGTTGAAACCCATTGTCCAGCGCCAGAACAAGCCGCCGCGCTCGGCCGCCGTGCCGCGATCGACGATCTGCTCGATCTCACGCTCCGCGCCGTAGCGGGTGGTGGCCAGGATGGTCGCGCCGTGCATCGCGAACAGCAGGGTCGAGCCATACAGGAAGACGATCGAGAGCATGTGAAATGGATTGTAGAACAAATTGCCGTAGCGCAGCGAGAACGCGGCGGTCCAGTCCAGGTGCGGGAAGATGCCGAACGGCACCGCCTCGCCCCAGGATCCCATCAGCAGCGGCCGGATGAACCCCAGGACGAGATACAGCCAGATCGCGGCGGCGAACGCCCAGGCGGTGTGGGTGCCGAGGCCCAGGGTGATCGCCCGGCGATAGACCCGCGCCCACCACAGCAGCACCGAAAGCGTGAGGAAGAAGCCTGCCATCAGCCACCAGCCGCCCTCGGCCAGCGGCGGCAGGCGTAAGCAGTAGGCCGGTGCCGGCGGCTCCAGCGCCAGCCACGGCAACTGACGGATGAACTGGACGGGGTCCCAGTTCACCGATGCCCACATGTTCAGCCCGATGATCTCGAACGCGGTGAAGCCGCAGATGATCGAGGCCAGGCCCAGGAAGCCTAGGTAGATCGGCCCCACCTGCGCGTCGCCGATGATGCCCGCGAGATGGATGAAGAACGGCTTGCCGGAGCGTTGCTCATAGCTGGAGGTCAGCGGCACGCCGGCATAGGCCGGGCCGCGAACCTGCACTTTGGTAAAAATATTCTGATATTCGGCCATGACCGCGCCTCCCTCAGCGCCAAATCGGCAGGTTCAGCCACCAGCCCCACCACTCGGGCCAGCCGCGGGTCCAGAACGGCCCGCTGATCACGATGCA
>CAXTJY010000465.1:0-3982 GCA_964244395.1 uncultured Rhodovarius sp. | reverse complement strand
GTGCGCAGTTCGGCGCTCACGAACTCCTCCAGCGCTGGCATGTCGGGCAGCCGCAGCTTCACCAGGTAGCTCCAGTTGCCGGTGACGTGGTGGCATTCCAGCACCGCCTCATGCCGCGCCATGGCGGCGCGGAAGGCGGCATCCGCCTCGCCCGGCTTCAGCGCCAGGCGCACGAAGGCGAGCAACGGGCAGCCGGCCTCCTTAGGGTCCAGCCGGGCGTGCCAGCCGATGATGACGCCCCGTTCCTCCAGCCGCTTCTGCCGCTCGGCTGTGGCGGAGACGGAGAGGCCCGCGATCTTCGCCAGCTCCGCCAACCCGGCGGCGCCATCCTCCTGCACGGCGATGGCAATCTTGCGGTCGATCTCGTCCATGACCTCAGTCTATCCCGATTGTCACGCTTGGGGACAGGCCAGACGGGGAAGGAAGCTCCGGGCAGGTCGCCCGGAGCAGGTTTCAGATGTAGTGTTCCTCCAACGGCGCGAAGCCGTTGAAGCGCTGGCTGGCATAGGTGGTGACGTAGGCGCCGGTGGAGAGGATCTCCACCCGGTCACCTTCCGCCAGCGCCTCCGGCAGCCGGTAGTGCGAGCGCTCATACAGCGTGTCCACGCTGTCGCAGGTCGGGCCCGCGATCGTCACTGGCCCCTCCCGCCCGCCGTCATGCGGCGTGCGGAATTCGTAGCGGATCGCCTCGCCCTCGGTCTCGGCCAGGCCGCCGAAACGGCCGATGTCGAGATACACCCAGCGCACCGGGTCGGCCTCGCCCTTGCGGGACACCAGCACGACCTCGGACACCACGGTCCCCGCATCGGCCACCAGGAAGCGGCCCGGCTCGATCACGATCTCGGGCAGCGCGTTGCCGAAATGCTCCGCCATCGCGCCCATGATCGCGGCACCGATCTCCTCGATCTCCGGCACTTCCGACTTGTAGCGCACCGGATAGCCGCCGCCGAGATTGACCATGCGCAGCTTCACGCCCGCCGCCTCGAGGTCGGAGAAGATCATGCCGACCTTGGCGATGGCCGCCTTGTAGGGCGCCGTCGCCGTCTGCTGGCTGCCGACGTGGAAGCTGATGCCGAAGGCGTCCAGGCCCAGCTCGTTGGCCAGCACCATCAGGTTGCGTGCCATCTCCGCCTCGCAGCCGAACTTCTTCGACAGCGGCCACTCCGCGCCTTCATTCTCAACGAACACCCGGCAGTACACCCGCGCACCCGGCGCGGCGCGGGACAGCTTGCGCAGCTCCGCCTCGCTGTCGAAGGCGAACATGCGCACGCCGGCTTCGAAGGCCGCGGCGATGTCGCGCTCCTTCTTGATGGTGTTGCCGTAGCTGATGCGTGCCGCGTCGGCGCCGGCGGCCATGCACATCTGCACCTCCTGCCACGACGCTGCGTCGAAGAACGAGCCGAGCCCGGTCAGTCGCTCCAGAATCGGGGCGCCGGGGTTGGCCTTCACCGCGTAATAGATGCGCGCCATGGGCAGGGCGGATTGCAGCCGCCGGTAATTCCCGGCGACGCGATCCACGTCCAGCACCAGGCACGGCGTTGCCGGCTGCATATCGGCCAGATAGCGAGCGACCTTGTCGGCCATCGCACCACCCCTTCCAATAATATGGAACAAACCCGCTTCCGGCGGGTGAGCCCCCAAGTTGACGAACGGTCGAACGAACCAGCGACCAGATAGTGACCGGACGGCGTGAACCGCCCGGGGCTGCCAGAACACTTGACGTCGTTGCGTAAACCTTGCGCCGCGGTGGTTGTTCTCAGTGAACAACCCCGTGGGCCTGGGGCCAGGGGCACGTGCGTACTGCGTCTGAGGAGCAGATACGCGGAGCGCCCCCCATCCGCAAGAGAAATCTCACGCGAAAGCAGATTTTTTTCGCCTGCACCCCCGGGTAGGCCGGAAAGACGCCTGCCAGATGAGGCAAGGGGCGGGGGAACGCCGGAACCGACCTAGGGTTGCAGGAAACTCATCGGCCACTAATCGGAGCTGGGGAGGTACGGACCCCCCATCTCAATCAGCGCCCCCGGCCGCGGCCTGGCCCATCGCTGGGGTCGCTGTCGGTCAGGCCGGTGCCGCGGCCGCCGCTGCCACGCCCTCGCCCGGCACCGTCATTCGGGTCGTTATCCGTCGCCGACCGGGGGGGCGCCCCGCCGCGACCTCGTCCCGCGCCGTCGCGCGGGTCGTTGTCCGTCGTGTTGGTGCGATAGCCGCCCGACCCGCGGCCCCGCCCGGGCCCGTCATTTGGGTCGTTGTCCGTCAATCCGGTGCGCTGGGCGTTCGCCGCGCCCGGCAGCGCCGCAACCACGCCCACCGCGACGGCGCCGCGGCCCACCAACAGGCGTCGGGTCAGCAATCCCTTACCCACGGAGCCCGGTGCGTTGCCCTGCGTCATCTCCATCTCCTCATTGCGAATGCGGTGATCGGGATTACAACCGGATCAAGCCGCATCCGGTTTCGCCTCGCCCGCCGCCACCACCACCATGGCCGGCTTCAGCAGCCGCCCGTTCAACGTCCATGCCGCCGACCAGGCCTGCAGCACAGTTCCAGGCGCCACGCCCTCCGGCGCCGGCTGCTCCGCCATCGCCTGATGCAACGCCGGGTCGAAGGCCTCGCCGGCCGGGTCGCGCCGGCTGACGCCGTTGCGCTCCAGGATCGCCCAGAAGCTTTTCTCCACCCCCTCGAAGCCGCCGCGCAGCTTGGTCAGCAGTTCGGGCTCGTCCTGGGCCGCAGCGGGAAGGGCGGCCAGGCCGCGGCGCAAATTCTCTGCCGCCTCCACCACATCCGCGGCGAACTTTTGGACCGCATACTGCCGCGCATCGGCGACTTCCCGCGCCGCGCGCGAGCGCACGTTGGCCATCTCCGCCTCCGCCCGCAGCCACTTGTCCTGAGAGGCCGCGAGTTCGTCGGCGAGCAGCTGGAAGCGCTGCTCCATCGTCATCTCGTCGGCCGGCGCCCCGGGGGCGTTCTCCGCGGCAGGCGCCACCTCAGGTTCTTCGGGGGCGGCGGGGGTCTGGTCGCTCATGCGCGTGCTCTGTTGTCCGGAATTGCGGCGCTTCACCTAGGGTCCAAGGCGGCCCGCCGCAACCCATGCTCACGCCCCTCGTGCCGGCAGCAGCCTTCCGATGAACAGGATCGGCCCCGTCGGCCGACCGATGGGCGACCCGCCCGGCGGCTCCAGCGTGATCTCGATCAGCATGCCCGGCTCCGGCCGGATGGTGGCGGGGCGCACCCGGATGCGCCCATCCTCCGGCACCAGGCCCAGGCTGGTCGGCGCCGTCGCACCTGCCGGCAGCGCCCAGAGCTGGCGCACCCGCCCTTCCGGCACACTCTGGTTGTTCAGTGCCGCCAGGCGGATCTCGCCGCCCCGGTCAGCCTCGACCAAAAAGGCCGGCGCCTCCCGGCTGGTCAGCAGCACGGTCATCAGCGGCGCCGGTTCCGGACGCTGCGTCACCATCACCACCGCAAGTCCGGCAGCCACCGCCGTGGCCCCCATTGCCCAAAGGCGGCTGAACCACGGCGCGCCCGCCACCCGCGCGACACGGGCCGGCGCCGCCCCGTCCAGGCTCCGCTCGATGCGCGCCCACAGATCGGGCGGCGGCGCCTCCTGCGGCATCAGCGCCTGCAGCGGTGCCAGCCGCGTTTCCCACTCCGCAATGGCCGCGGCCATCTCCGGGTCGTCGCGCACCGCGCGCGCCTCGGCCGCGGTCAGCGTGCCCAACACGTATTCTCCGGCCAGCCCCTGTTTCTCGTCTTCGGTCATGCCAGGCACTCCCGCAATGTGAGAAGGCCACGCCGAATCCACGCCTTGACCGTCCCAAGCGGCAGCTCGAGCCGCGCCGCGATCTGCGGGTGCGACAGGCCGTGCACGAAGGCCAGCACGATGCCGCGCCGGTTCTTCTCCGGCAGCTGTTCCAGGCAGCGCTTCAGCCGGGAGCCGTTCTCCTGGCTCTCCAGCACCTCCAACGCCTCCGGCTCCACCGGAATG
>CAXTJY010000464.1:0-3986 GCA_964244395.1 uncultured Rhodovarius sp. | reverse complement strand
CTGACCGCGCTGGTGGGCGAGGGCGCGTCCGGCGAGACCAAGATGAAATTTCGGAAAATGCTGCGGGGCGGGGAGATCGAGACGCGGGAGATCGAGGTGGCGGTGACCGATGCGGCACCCAGCCCGATCGGCATGATGGAGATACCCGGCATGCCGCCCGGCATGCAGAACATGCAGGAGCAGCTGGGCAAGATGTTCGGCAAGGGCGCTCGGCCCAGGAAGATGAGCGTGGCCGCGGCGCGCGAGGCGATGACCCGCGAGGAGGCCGACAAGCTGTTGGACGAGGAGGCGCTGATCCGCGACGCGGTGCGCCATGTCGAGAACAATGGCATCGTGTTCATCGACGAGATCGACAAGATCGCCCGCGGCTCCGGGCCGGACGGGGTGCGCGGCGGCGATGTGTCTCGTGAGGGCGTTCAGCGCGACCTGCTGCCGCTGATCGAGGGCACGGTGGTGAACACCAAGCATGGCGCGGTGAAGACCGACTTCATCCTGTTCATCGCCTCGGGCGCATTTCACCTATCCAAGCCGTCCGACCTGCTGCCCGAACTGCAGGGCCGACTGCCCATCCGGGTCGAGCTGAAGGCCCTGACGCGGGAGGATTTCAAGCGGATCCTGCGCGAGCCGGAGCATTCGCTGGTCAAACAGTCCATCGCGCTGAGGGGGACGGAGGGTCTGAGGCTGGAGATGGCGGAGGATGCGGTGGATGCGGTGGCCGATTTGGCGGCCGACATCAACGCCAATGTGGAGAACATCGGCGCGCGAAGGCTGTCGACGGTGCTGGAGCGGCTGCTGGAGGAGATCAGCTTCACGGCGAGCGACAGGCCTGGCGAGACGGTGCGGGTGGATGCCGCGCTGGTGAAGGAGAAGGTGGCGCCGCTGGCGGCGAGCGCGGATTTGAGCCGGTACATTCTGTGATGGTCATGGGTGCACGTCGGATGTAGCGTAGATCAGTCAAGTTCGAATGGGACGAGCCGAAGCGGCAAAGCAATCTGTCGAAGCACGGACTTGATTTTAAGGATGCAGACGCCGTCTTCGACTTGAACGGTGAAGTCGCGCATTGGCAATAGGAGTTCTGAGCGGTCGGTACGTGACGATCATCTTCACCATGCGCGGTGATCTGACGCGGATCATTTCAGTGAGGAAGGCGCGACCCAGTGAACGAGACGAACATCAGGCGGTATACGGCCGCTGAATTGCGGGAAAAGCGCGCGCGCGGTGAAAGCCGCACCGACTGGGCCCGAGTGGACGCCATGACCGATGAGAAGCTGAAAGCCATCATCGGCGATGATCCGGACGAGCCTGAGGTGGATTGGAATGCCCCCCCCCGCTGGCGGGCGCCTATCTGATGCCCGATATCGACCTTTTGCGCTTCTTTCGGAGCCAAGGCGAGGACTGGCAGCCACGGATGGTGGACGTTCTTCGCGCCCACCAGCAGGCCACGCTCAAGACCTGATCCGCACCCGCCAGTCGTCCAGAACGGCCCGCAGCGTAGCCCCCCACGCGATCCGCGGAGCCCAACCCAACAGCGCCCGCGCCCGGCTGGCGTCGCCCTCCGTCCGCTCCACATCCGTCGGCCGCAGCGCGCTTGCCGCCTCCTCGATGGGCGGCCGCACACCGGCCAGGTCCAGCAGCCCCTCCAGAATATCGCCGACCCGTCGCGGCGTGCCGGAGGCCAGGTTCAGCGCGATGCCGTTTTCCAGATCATCGAAGCGCTGCAGCGCGAGCGAATACCCCTCACACACATCCCGCACGTCCAGGAAATCCCGCCACCGATCCAGCGCGCCCACCCTCAGCGCCGGGTGCTCAGGCCTCCCCGCCTCGAACAGTGCCACTTGTCGCGCGAAATCGGTCATCACATAGCCGGGCGACTGGCCGGGCCCGACATGGTTCAGCGGCCGCATCCGCAACACCCGCAGCCCCGCGCCGGCCATGCCGCCCAGCGCCGCATCCGCCGCCGCCTTGGCCTCCGCATAGGGATTGGTGGGCTGAAAGGGCGTGTCCTCGGTGGCCGGCCCGTCGCGGAAGGACAGGCCATACACCTCGCCGGTGGAGGCGAAGACCAGCCGGCATTCAGGCACCTCCGCCAGCATGGCCTGGGCCAGGTTCAGCGCAGCATCGGTGTTGGCCGCCCGCGTAGCGTCGGGATCCTTGAACGACGCCGCGACGTTGGCCTGGGCGGCCAGGTGCAGGACCGCGTCCGGCCGCGCCTCCGCCAGCGCCGCCCGCAGCCCGGCCGGATCGTCGAACCGCAGCGTCAGGCTCTCATCCCAGCCCTCGACCGCCCGCCGATGCACTCCAGCGATCAGCCGTGCCGCCGGAAATGCCCGCCGCAACGCCGGCAGCACATGGCCGCCGACGAAGCCCGACGCCCCGGTGACGAGGATCCGCGAAATCAATCCTGCCACTTCACCTTCAGGAACGCCGCGGGCATCAGCAGCTTGCTCTCCTGCGTCATCGTCAGCGGCCGGGTCTTGGCGATGTAGGCCTGCCAGGCCGGGTCGGCGCCCAGCCTGGCGCGCTTCTCGGTGCGCTCCGCCAGGGTCTCATAAGCCCACATGTGGACGATCTGGTTCAGCGGCCCGAATTCGGTCTGGTAATACCCCACCATGCGGCCCAGGATGGGCTTCTGGATCGCCATGCCTTCGGTCTCGTACAGCTTGAGATACTGCCCGGTCATGCCCGGATGCAGGGTGTAGGTGCGTTGCTCGACGATCATGTGGGCTTCCTTGGTTCCGATGGCAGGCTAGCCAACAATCCCCCTCACAGGAAGCTGACCGGATCGACATCCACCTGCACTCGCACGCTGTTCGGCAGCCGGGTGGCGGCCAGCCAGTCGCGCAGGATGGGCTGCACCGGCACGCCGCGTTCGGCCTTCAGCAGCAGGCGGTGGCGGTGCCGGCCGCGCAGCAGCGCCAGCGGCGCCGGCGCTGGCCCCAGCACCGAAATTCCCGACAGGCTGGGTGCAAGCAGGCCCAGGTCGCGGGCGGCGCGGGCGGCCTCCAGCGCGTTCTCGCTGCTGACGATCAGGGCGGCCAGCCGGCCATAGGGCGGCCAGTGACCGGGCAGGCGCTGCGCCTTTTCCTCGGCGAGGAACGCTTCCAGGTCGTTGCTGATCAGCGCCAGCATCACCGGGTGCTCCGGGTTGTAGGTCTGCAGCAGCACCTGGCCCGGCGCCTCTGCCCGCCCTGCCCGGCCCGCCACCTGGTGCAGCAGCTGCACGGTGCGCTCGGAAGCGCGGAGGTCGCCGCCGGACAGGCCGAGATCGGCGTCCACCACGCCCACCAGGGTCAGGTGCGGGAAGTGCCAGCCCTTGGCGACGATCTGGGTGCCGATGATGAGGTCCACCTCCCGCGCCGCGATCCGCCGTGCCGCCTCGGCCGCGGCGGCCGGCCCGGGGATGCTGTCGGACGCCATAACGAGGCGGCGTGCATCGGGGAACAAATCGGCCGCCTCCTCCTGCACCCGCTCCACCCCCGGGCCAATCGGCACCAGGCTGTGCTCCACGCCGCAGCTGGGGCAGGCGGGTGGGGTCGGCTCGGCGTGGCCGCAATGGTGGCATTGCAGGCGGCGCTGGGCGCGATGCTCGACCAGCCAGGCGGTGCAATTCGGGCATTGCATCCGGTGGCCGCAAGTCCGGCACAGCGTCAGCGGCGCGTAGCCGCGGCGGTTCAGGAACAGCATCGCCTGCTCGCCGCGCGCCATGGTGGCGCGGATGGCGTCGATCAGCGGCGGTGCCAGGAATCGTCCACGCTCCGGCGGGTGCGCCCGCAGGTCCAGCGCCGCGACATCGGGCAGGGTGGCGCCGCCATGCCGGTTCGGCAGGTTCAGCGAAGCGTAGCGGCCGGCCTCGGCGTTGGCGATGCTCTCCAGGCTGGGGGTGGCGCTGACTAGCACGCAGGCGGACTCGCACAGCCGGGCGCGCACCACCGCCATGTCGCGGGCGTGGTAGACGACGCCGTCCTCCTGCTTGAACGCCGTCTCGT
>CAXTJY010000463.1:0-3989 GCA_964244395.1 uncultured Rhodovarius sp. | reverse complement strand
GGGGTTGCCCATCCACAATTCCAGCGGGCCGACGCGCTTGCCGGGCGGCAGCACGGAGCCTGCGGCGAGCACCCCGCCCTCCTCGATCACCGCCTCGTCCAGCACGATGGCGCCCATGCCGACGAAGGCGCGGTTCTCCAGCGTGCAGGCGTGGATGATGGCCATGTGGCCGACGGTGACGTGGTCGCCGATGCGGGTCGCCTGGCGGCCTGCGTTGACGTGGACGATGCTGCCGTCCTGGATGTTGGTGCCGCTGCCCACGCGGATGAAGTTGGTGTCGCCGCGCAGCACGCAGTGGAACCAGATGTTGCTGCCGGGGCCGATGACGACGTCGCCGATGACGGCGGCGGTCGGCGCGATCCAGGCAGTGGGGTCCACCGCGGGGAGCTTGCCGGCGAAGGGGTAGAGCGGGCCACTCACGGTACGGATGACCGGGCCGCGCAGCCGGCCATGGGAAGGTCCGCCCGCATCGCGTCGCCGCTTCGTCTAGGCCCACAAGCCAGGCTGACCGGCGCACCAGGGTCGTGCGGGGCGAGGGCCGCCACGCCCGTCACGCCGCCAGCCTCGTCTCGACCGCCACACCCAGCATCAGCCCAAGGTTCTGCACCGCAGCGCCGGAAGCACCCTTGCCCAGGTTGTCGTAGCGGGAGACCAGAAGCGCCTGGCGATGCGCCTCGCTGCCGTAAATCCGCAGTTCGATCCGGTTGGTGTTGTTGAGCGCCTGCGGCTCCAGCCGATCCGCGGGGTCGCCCATCATGACCTCGACGAAATCGCTGCCGGCGTGATGCGCGGCGATGCAGTCGAACAGGGCGGCCACGGTGACCCGCCCCGGCAACGCGTCGAGGTGCAGCGGGATGCTGTCCATCATGCCCTGCGCGTAGTCGGCCACGCTGGGGATGAAGATCGGGCGTCGGGTCAGGCCCGAATAATGCTGTAGCTCGGCGACGTGCTTGTGATCGAAGCCCAGTCCATACAGCTCGAAGTCATTGCCCCGCCTCGCCTCGTACTCCGCGATCATCGCCTTGCCGCCGCCGGTGTAGCCGGAAACCGCGTTGACGCTGATGGGGAAGTCGGCCGGGATCAACCCGGCATCGATCAGCGGCTTGAGGAACAGGATGGGACCAGTGGGATAGCAGCCGGGGTTGGAGACGCGGGGCGCCGAGGCGATGGCCTGGACCTGGGCGGGGGAGATTTCCGGCAGGCCATAGACCCAGTCCGGATCGACGCGGTGGGCGGTGCTGGCGTCCAGCAACCGCGGCGCCCGGGCGCCCAGCGAGGCAGCCATGGCGGCGCTTTCCCTGGCCGCCCCGTCGGGCAGGCACAGGATGACAACGTCCACCTCTGCCATCAGGGCGCGCTTTGCCGCCTCGTCCTTACGCAGCGCGTCTGGCAGGGAGCGCAGGGCGATGTGCGGCAGGCTGGCCAGGCGCTCGCGGATCTGCAGCCCCGTGGTGCCGGATTCGCCGTCGATGAAGACGCTGTGGGTCATGGCTTGCTCCTGTGCGGATGGTGGTTGGGTGCCGGTAAAAAAAGCAAGTGTCGCGACGAGGGCTGCACCATCATTCGGTGGACCAAAAGCAAGAAGGGCGGGCCCTCGCGGACCCGCCCTTCTGATGTCTCGCCAAACGGCGGGGCGTGAGCCCGCCCGCGGGGCCTATCGCTTGCTGAACTGGAAGCTACGTCGAGCCTTCATCTTGCCGTACTTCTTGCGCTCGACCGAGCGGCTGTCACGCGTCAGGAAGCCGGCCTTCTTCAGGATGCCGCGCAAATCGGGCTCGAAGTTCACCAGGGCACGGGAAATGCCGTGCCGCACCGCGCCGGCCTGGCCGGACAGGCCGCCGCCGACGACCGTGCAGTTCACGTCGAAAGCCTGGTAGCGGTCGGCCACCAGGAAGGGCTGGGTGATGATCATGCGCAGCACGGGGCGGGCGAAATACACGCTGGCCGGCTTGTCGTTGACCGTGATGGAGCCCTTGCCGGGCTTCACCCACACGCGGGCGACGGCGTTCTTGCGGCTGCCGGTCGCGTAGCTACGGCCCTGCGGGTCGCGCTTCGGCTCGCGCTTGATCGCGTTCTCGATCGGGCTGGCCGCGGCCGGGGTGCCGGCGACGAGTTCCTTGAGGTCGGCGAGGGAGTTCGTGGTGACGGTTTCGCTCATGGTCTCAGCCGATCTTGTTCTTGCGGTTCATGGCGCCGACGTCCAGCGCAACGGGCTGGGCACCGGCATGCGGGTGCTCAGCGCCGACATAGACGTGCAGATTCTTCATCTGCTTCCGGCCCAGGGGGCCGCGGGTGATCATCCGCTCGATGGCCTTCTCGACCACCGACTCCGGGTGGTTGCCCTGCAGGCGGTCGGCCAGCGAGCGGCCCTTGATGCCGCCGGCAAAGCCGGTGTGCCAGTAGAACACCTTCTGCTCGGCCTTGTTGCCGGTAACGCGCACCTTCTCGGCGTTGATGATGACGACGTGGTCGCCACAATCGACGTGCGGGGTGAATTGCGGCTTGTGCTTGCCGCGCAGGCGGTTGGCGACGACGGTGGCCAGGCGGCCGAGCACGAGGCCCTCGGCGTCGACCAGGATCCAGTTCTTCTGGACATCGGCCGGCTTGATGGAGGTGGTCTGGGTTTGCAGCATGGGACTTTCGCCGGGAAGAGGTGCCGCGATATGCCGGGATGGGGCGAAAAGGTCAAGCGCAGGGCCGGGAAAATGCTTGTGGTAATATGATACCACACACCTTCCGTCATGGCGGGCTCCGAGCCGCCCCCTCCCAAAGGTGGGGCTGCATGGACCGGGGCGCGCGCTTCCGCCGCGGTGGCGCACCACGTCGAGGAGGTGGCCGGGTCGAGCCCGGCCATCACGGGGATGTCGAGCCCAACCATGACGGAGATGTCGAGCCCAGCGATGACGCGAGCTGTCGTGCGCCGCCATGACGGGGCATGTCGGTCCGGCCCCGACGGCAGACGGCTGACCGCTCGGCCTGGGAGGCTTGCCGCCAAGCCTCGCCATACCCCAGGCTACACCCAAAAGGGAAAATGCCATGCTCCATCGCCGCACCGCCCTCACACTGCCCGCCCTCGCTTTGCCCGCCGCCGCGCAATCCTGGCCCGGCAGCCAGCCGGTATCGCTCATCA
Organism: uncultured Rhodovarius sp.; assembly: GCA_964244395.1. Lineage (GTDB taxonomy): Bacteria > Pseudomonadota > Alphaproteobacteria > Acetobacterales > Acetobacteraceae > Rhodovarius. The sequence goes on along the minus strand of CAXTJY010000463.1, from coordinate 859 downwards.
TTCCCTACGCCGCCGGCGGCGCATCCGATGTGGTCGGCCGGGTGGTCCAGCAGTCGCTCACTCAGGCGCTGGGCGGAACCTTCATCCTGGAGAATCGCGCCGGCGCCACCACCACCCTGGCGGCACGGCTGGTGAAGAATGCGAGGCCGGACGGGCAAATGATCCTGGTCGGCACCATCGCCACCTTCAGCCTGTCGCCATTGGCCTTCCGCAATCCGGGCTACGACCCGGTGGCCGACTTTATCCACGTCACCCAGGTCTGCGATTCGGTCACGCTGCTGGTGGCGCATCCGCGCTGGGAAAGCCTGGAGCAGCTTCTGGCGGCGGCGAAGGCGCGGCCGGGCGCGCTCAGCTACGCCAGTTGGGGCGTCGGCAGCACCGCGCATCTCCCGATGGTGGAGCTGCTGCGCCGTGCCTAGGCCGAGATGCTGCACGTGCCGTATAATGGCGCGCCGCAGGCGCTGACGGATACGATGGCGGGGCGGACGGACTGCATGCTGGTGCTGCTGGCGGCGGGGAAAGGCCAGATCGAGGCGGGGCGGCTGCGGCCGCTGGGCATTTCCAACCCCGTGCGGTCGGATGCGCTGCCGGGGCTGCGGACCATCGCGGAGCAGGGGTTTCCAGGTTTCGGCATGGCGGGGTGGTATTCGCTGGCGCTGCCACTGGGCACGCCGGAGCCGATCGTGGCCGCCATCCGGCGCGGCATGGCGCAAGGGCTGGCGGACCCGGAGCTCGGCCGGCTGATGGCCACCAACGGCCTGATCCCGACGCCGCCGGCCGAGCAAGGCGAGGCCTGGCTGCGGGAGAAGATTCTGCGCGAACTGGCGGTGCATCGCGAGCTCTTCGTCCGCGCTGGCGT
>CAXTJY010000462.1:0-4001 GCA_964244395.1 uncultured Rhodovarius sp. | reverse complement strand
AAGAACGTCTGGGCGACCGGGCCGGGGTCGGCCATGCCGGTCGTCTCGATGACGATGTAGTCGAACTTGTCCTTCCGCTTCATCAGGTTGCCGAGGATGCGGATCAGGTCGCCGCGGACGGTGCAGCAGATGCACCCGTTGTTCATCTCGAACACTTCCTCGTCGGCGTCCACGACCAGGTCGTTGTCCACGCCCAGCTCGCCGAACTCGTTGATCACGACCGCGTACTTCTTGCCGTGCTGCTCGGTCAGGATGCGGTTCAGAAGCGTCGTCTTGCCGGCGCCCAGGTAGCCGGTCAGCACCGTGACTGGGATCTGCGTGGTCTCGGACATGGTCGAAGCCTCTCTATGTGCGGCCGATGATATAGTGTTGCGTCTCGGCCAGGCCCAACCCCAGCAGCACGAAGAACCACCCGCCCAGCGGCATCGACGTGAACGCGGTGCTGGAGGCAATGGGCCACAGGTGGATCAGCCCCGCGACGAACAGCCCGACGCGCAGCGGGTCGGGGTCGCGCCACAGGCCCGTGAACAGGCGCAGCAGCCAGGCCGCGCACAGGCAGGCGAACAGCAGCAGGCCGGGCACGCCACCCTCGACCAGCGCCTGGAGGTAGAAGTTGTGCGGATGCTGCACGCAGATCGCAGCGCCCCCGCCGTCGCCGCCGTTCCAGCCGTGGAAGTACTGTGGCTCGTCGCAGTCGCGCCGGAAGCCGTCGAACCCGGCGCCCAGCACCGGCTGGCCTTGCGCGATCGACACGGCCCGGGCCGCGATCTGCCCGTAATGGCTGTCCGGGAAGTGCTGCATCTGGGTCGAGAACTTGGTGACCAGCCGCGCGAAGGTCGGCGGCGACAACACCGACGTCGCGGCCAGCAGGAACAGCGCCGCGCCGCACCCCCCGAGAACCAGCCGCCGCAGCGCCGGCATCAGCAGCCCGGTGACGAACAGGCCCAGCACGGTCAGCAGCAGCGGCATGCGCTGGCCGATCAGCACCATCACCCCCATGCCGGCAGGCAGCAGCAGCAGCGTGGCCAGGCGCCACCACCCGGCCCGGCGGGACCAGCGCTCCAGCATCGGCAGCACCGCGGGGAACAGCAGGCGCGACAGCGGCGCCCCGGCCCGCGGGTTCTGGTAGGGGCCGGTCAGCTCCCCGTCGGCGCCGCGGGGATAGCCGAACAGGTTCCGCCCCGTGGCGAACTGCACCAGCGACTGCACCGCCAGGTAATAGGCCGACCAGCGCAGCAGCGTCGTCAGCCAGCTCCGCACCGGCCCGGACCGCAGCGTCCAGGCCTCCATCGCCGCCACCAGCAACAGGAAGCGCACCACCCCGGCCGCCTGCCCGAACGACTCCCAGCCGCGCGGCGCCGAGCACAGCAGCAGCCACCCCCACCAGGCGAACCCGATCCGCACCCAGCCGCGCCGCAGCCACGACCAATCCCGCAGCAGCGCCGAACGCGCCACGAACCCGGCGCCGAGCAGGATGATCAGCGCCTCGGCAAAACCCCGCCCATGCAGCAGGAACAGCGGCAGCAGCAGCGTGGCGCCGACGCCGGTATGGTCGAGCCTCCTCACGCAGCCACCGTCGCGCGGAACGCCAGCAGCCGCAGGGCTGCCTCGGGCGCACCGAAGCCCTCGGCCCTTGCCCGCCCGGCCGCGGCCAGCGCCGCCCGGCGCCCCTCGTCCTGCGCCAGGGCGAGCACGGCATCGGCCACACCCCCGACGCTCGGCTCGGCATACGTCGCCGCATCCCCGCCCACCTCGCGCAAGCCCCCCGTGCCGGAGCAGACCAGCGCCGCGCCGCAGGCCATCGCCTCCAGCGCGACGATCCCGAACGGCTCCGCCCAGCGGCTCGGCACGACGACGATCGCCGCCCGCTGCATCGCGGCGACCACGGCATCGTTGGGCTGGTGGCCGCGCATGGCGATTCCGGCCTGCGCCGCCCTGGGCCGCAGCGCGCGCAGGTATGGCGTGTCCGGGCTGTCCGGCCGGAAGCGGTCGGCGCCGATCATTTCGGCGCGCCAGCCGGGCAGCCGGGGCAGGATGGCGGCGCAGGCGTCGACGAACAGGTCGGCGCCCTTGTCCGCCACGACGCGGCCGGCGAACAGGATGAGCTCCTCGCGGTCCGGCGAGGGCGGCGGCGGCACGTCGATGCAGTTCGGCAGCACCACGGGCGCCCGGGCCGGCGGCGCCACACCATCCAGCAGGCGGCCCCGCAGCCAGTCGGACGACGTCGCGACCCCGGCCAGGCGGTACAGCAGCGCCGTCCGTTCCCCGGCCGTACGGGCGCCGCGCATAGAGTGCGGGTCGTTGTTCAGGATCAGCGTGACCGGCCGCCCGCGCCCGGCCAGGCGCAGCGCGACCTCGGGCCAGTTATGCACCTCGATCAGTCGCGGCCCGATCCGGCGGACGGCCCGCGCCACCCCGGCGGCATACCGCCCGGCGCGCGAGAGGCCCCAGCCGGGCTGCACCGCCTCGAACGCCACGCCGGGGAAGGTCGGCCCGGCATTCGCCCTGCCCAGCACGATCCCGCCGGCGCCAGCCCGCGCCAGGCGCGCGACCAGCAACCCGATGGCGCCGACCGCGCCGGGCGAGAATCCTTCCTTGGGCGGCAACACGATCGCGACATCAGCAGAAGACAAGCGCGGCCCCCCCGGCCAGCGCGGGGGGCGCCATCCAGCCGCCTGGAGCCTGGACCAAGGGCGACAACGCGCGCGCCGCGGCCGCGGCATCGTCGGTGCGGACCGTGATGCCCGCCATGAACGGCAGCGTGGGCGCCGTGACGCCGGGCAGCACCGCCGCGAGCGCCTCGGGCGGCAGCACCCGCACCGTGCCGCGCGCCAATGTCAGCGCGAACCCGCCGGCCGGATCGGGCACGACCGGCCGGCCGGCCAGGCGGGACAGGCGTGCGGCGGTCTCGGCAGGGTTCGCGACCACCATGACCAGTGCGTCCAGGGCCACGGCGCGGTTGGCGTGGCCCATGAAGCGCTCCTGCCAGATCGCCTCGGGCGTCAGGTGGCGGATGAGCTGGATGCGCCCTTCCGGCGCGTCCGGCAGCGGCAGCCGGGCGAAGCGGGCTTGCGGGCCGTCCGGGTCCGCGCTGTCCACGGGCCGCTCCAGGTGGAGCACGCCGGGGATGTCCAGGCCGGCGCGCCGCAGCCGGGTCAGCGCCGCATCCTCGTCATCGATGCGCAGGGCCAGGATATGCAGCCCGGCGTAGCGGGCCAGGAACGCATCGAGCCCGTTGGCCGGCGCCGTGGCATCCACGATGCCCAGCAGCTCGATATAGCCGTCGCGCAGCATCGCGCACCGGTTCGCGGTGCCCCATGGGACGACGGGGCCATCGGCGCGCAGCCGGCCCGATTGCCGGGCCAGGGGGGTCAGCGTGAAGCCGAGGGCCGTGAACTGCGCGTGCAGCGCGCCGATGTCCGGCCCGGCGAGGCCGGCGTGGTCGAGCGTGGTCAACCGGCGTTCTCGTACTGCAGCAGGCGCCAGGCCAGCGGCTCGGCATCCGCCATCGCGTACCAGCGGTCCACCAGCGGGTGCGCGCGCACGGCGGCGCAATAGGAGCGCGTATCCGCCGCCAGCTCGGGCACCCAGGTCAGGAACCGCGTGACCACCGGCGCGAACATCGCATCCGCCGCGTTGAACCCGGCGCCGAACAGGAACGGTCCGCCGGCGCCGTATGCCGCCCGTGTCTCCCGCCAGATCGCCTCGATGCGCGCGATGTCGGCCAGCGCCTCGGGCGTGCGCCCCATCCCGCCCTTGTCCACGTTCAGGATCATCGGCATGGCGCTTCGCAATCCGCGGAAGCCCGCATGCATCTCGGCGCTGATGACGCGGGCGTGGGTGCGCGCCGCCAGTCCCTCGGGCCACAGCGCCGGCTGCTTTTCGGCGCAGTACTCGCAGATCGCCAACGTCTCCCAGATGCGGAGCCCATCATGCTCCAGATACGGCACCAGCCCGCTGGGGCTGGCCCGCGCCACCGCGCTGGTGGACCCGGCGCCGGC
>CAXTJY010000461.1:0-4012 GCA_964244395.1 uncultured Rhodovarius sp. | reverse complement strand
GCGATCCTCATGGCGGGACTATAGGATGGAACGATCGTTCCGAAGCATAAATCGGAACGTTCGTTCGTAGTCACCGTTCGGAACAAGCGTTCCGCTTCACCTCAGGCGGGCTATCGCTCAAGTCTCTCCACGAAGCGGGGCGCCGCTTCGGCAAAGCGATTGGGTTTCAGGAAGACGGACAGGAACAAAGCGCCCTCCGGCGCATGCGCCACATGCGCATTGCCGGCTGGCCGCCAGACGAAGTCACCGGCGAAGCAGGCGCCCTGTTCGTCAACCAGGCTGCCCTCCAGCATGTAGGTCTGCTCAAGCTCGGTGTGCTCGTGCAAGGGCACCACGGCGCCCGGCTCCATGCGGAACAGGATGGTGGAGCGCCCACTGGCTTCGTCCCGATACAGCATCTTCATGGCGATGCCCGGAAGGCCCGTTGGCTCCCAGTCCATGGTGGAAGCGCGAACGAAGGTCGAGGCCAGCGGGTGATCGGCACCGGTGGTGGGAATGATGGGTTCGGCCGTGCTGAGCATCTGATGTCCTCTCGACGCACCCATGCTGCGGCGCAGCCGATCAGATGTCGAGATTCGCGACCTTCAACGCATTCCCCACGATGAACTCCCGCCGCGGCTCCACCACGTCGCCCATCAGGGTCGAGAACACGGTCTCCGCATCCTCCACATCATCCACCCGCACCTTCAGCAGCGTACGCGCCGTCGGGTCCAGCGTGGTGATCCATAGCTGCTCCGGGTTCATCTCGCCCAGGCCCTTGAAGCGCTGGATGGTCAGGCCGCGGCGGCCCTGTGCCATGATGCGGTCCAGCGTGCCCATCGGGCCGCGCGCGGTCGCCTCGGTGGCGTCGAACCACAGCCGCACAGGCTCGGCGAATTCACGCGCGTAGGTCTCCCGCTTCTCGTCCAGCCAACGGGCATCGCCAGTGTGCAGCATGGCGGCGGTCAGCGAGAAGCGCTCGGTCACGCCCCTTACCACCCGGGCCAGGTTGATCCCGCCAGCATCGACCGAGGCGATCCAGCCCCGCTCCGCCGGCAGCGCGATGCCGTCCAGCCGAGCCGCGAAGGCCTGTGCGACGGCCAGGTCCGGCTCCGCGCCCAGCGCGCCCGCGACCGCCGCCTGCTCGATGTATTCCGGCGGCACGTGACCGGCCAGGCGACGGATACGGCCCGAGGTCTGGCGCAGAAGCTCCACTTCGGCGGCGAGGTCCGCGCCCGCCATCTCCCGGCCGTCCGCCAGCACGAGCCGGGCGTTGGCCAAAGCCTTTTCCAGCTGGAAATCCTCCAGCGCCTTGTCATCCTTCAGGTAGCGTTCGTCGCCACCGCGCTTGGCGCGGTAGAGCGGCGGCTGGGCGATGTAGAGGAATCCGGCCTCGATCAGTTGCGGCATCTGCCGGTAGAAGAAGGTCAGCAGCAGCGTGCGGATGTGGGAACCATCCACGTCGGCGTCCGTCATGATGATGATTCGGTGGTAGCGCGCCTTTTCCAGGCTGAAGCCGCCCATCTTGGGTTCGCCTGGGCCGATGCCGGTGCCAAGCGCAGTAATCAGCGTGGTGATCTGCTCGGAGCCCAGCATCTTATCCATGCGGGCGCGCTCGACGTTCAGTACCTTGCCGCGCAGGGGGAGGATGGCCTGGTTGGCCCGGTTGCGGCCCTGCTTGGCGGAACCGCCGGCGCTGTCGCCCTCGACGATGAAGATCTCGCTCTTCGACGGGTCTTTCTCCTGGCAGTCCGCCAGCTTGCCGGGCAGCGAGCTGAACTCCAGCATGTTCTTGCGGCCCACCTTGTCGCGCGCCATCTGCGCCGCCTTCCGCGCCACCGCGGACAGCACGACCTGATCAAGGACCAGCTTGGCTTCCTTCGGGTGCGACTCGAACCAGTGGCTGATGGCGTCCGCCACCGCCATGTGGACCACGGGCTGGACCTCGGACGAGACCAGCTTGTCCTTGGTCTGCGAGGAGAATTTCGGGTCCGGCACCTTCACGGACAGCACGGCGGTCAGACCCTCGCGCATATCCTCGCCGATCAGCTCGACCTTTTCCTTCTTGGCGAGGTCCTCGGCATACTTCATCACCACGCGGGTCAGCGCCTGGCGGAAGCCGGCCTGGTGCGTGCCGCCGTCACGCTGCGGGATATTGTTGGTGAAGCACAGAGCCAGCTCGCGTGGCGAGTTGGTCCACCACATCGCCAGCTCGACGCGGATGCCCTCGGTTTCCTTGGAGATCAGGCTGATCGGCTGCTTGAACACCGGCTCCTTGCCGCGATCCAGCCATTCGATGAACGCGACCAGCCCGCCATCGAACTTGAACTCGGCCCGCTCGACGGGAAGCACGCGGTCATCCTGCACGGTGATGGCCAGACCGGAATTCAGGAAGGCCAGCTCGCGCAGCCGCCGCTCCAGGATCGCGAATTCATACTCGACCTTGGTGAAGGTGCCGGTGCTGGGCTTGAAGGTCACCTGGGTGCCATTGTGGTGGTCCGAAGGGCCGACAATCTTCAGCGGCTGCACCGTTTCGCCATGCTCGAAACGGATGAAGTGCTCCACCCCGGCGCGCCAGATGCGCACCTCCATCCACTGGCTCAGTGCATTCACCACGGCCGCGCCCACGCCATGCAGGCCGCCCGACACCTTATAGGAATTCTGGTTGAACTTGCCGCCGGCATGCAGCCGCGTCAGCACCACTTCGGCGGCGCTCACGCCCTCCTCGGCATGCATGTCCACCGGGATGCCGCGCCCGTCATCGGTGACGGTGACGGAGCCATCGCCGTTCAGCACCACGTCGCAGCGAGAGGCATAGCCGGCCTGCGCCTCGTCCACAGCATTGTCGATGATTTCGAACGCCATGTGATGCAGGCCCGAGCCGTCATCGGTGTCGCCGATATACATCCCCGGCCGTTTCCGCACCGCCTCCAACCCGCGCAGGACGGTGATGGAGGAGGCGCCGTATTCGACGCCCGCGGCATCGTTGTTGGCCTCTTCCGGCGTGGGTGTGGAATCACTCATGATGCGTGCGAAAACCCTTGGAAATCCGGGCTTTTCGCCCGCGTGACATTATAGCCGAAACGACCCGCCTACGGCAGGGGCAAATCCGGGTTTTGGGCCAGTTTTCCCGGGGTGACGACGAAGCCCTGCGCGACCCCGTGCAAGGGGGCGAAGACCTCGGCATCTGTGCCGGTCAGCCAGGCCTGGGCGGGCAGCGTGGCCAGCGTCTCGAACAGGGCGGCGCGACGGGCGGCATCGAGATGTGCCGCGATTTCATCCAGCAACAACAGCGGCGCAAAACCGCGCGCCGCCTGGATCATCCCTGCATGCGCGAGCACGGTGGAGATCAGCAGCGATTTCTGCTCGCCGGTGGAACAGAGCGCGGCAGGCACGCCCTTGTCGCGATGAAACATGTCGAGGTCAGCGCGATGTGGACCTTCCACGGCAGCGCCGGCAGCGCGGTCGCGGCCGCGGGCACGGGCCAGGCGCTCGCGCAGGGCATCCTCGGCGGCCAAGGCAGGGCCGGCGGCGAGCGCGTCGGCGGTGGGGTCGCGCAGCGCCAAGCGGGCGGCGGGGAAGCCGCCCAGTGCGCCGACCGCCAGCGCCTGGTCCAGCCGGGTGACGAGGGCACGGCGGGCAGCGCTGGCGGCGACGCCGTGGCGGGCCATGGCATCCTCCAGCCCGGCCAGCCAGGCCAGGTCGCCACCCAACGCCAGCACCCGGTTTCGCTGCGCCATGGCGTTGTCATAGGCCGCCACCTCGCGCGCATGGGCGGGCTGCAACGCCCAGGCGAGGCGATCGAGGAAGCGGCGCCGGCCGGACGCGCCCTCCTGGAACAGCCGGTCCATCTGCGGCGTCAGCCACACCGTGGCCATGCGCTCGGCCAGCTCGGCCTGGCTGCGGGCGGGGGCGCCGTCGAGGCGGAAGACGCGGCGTTCGGTGGGGCCATCCGGCAGGGTGCCAGGGGGCGTACCGGTGCCCACCTCGAAGTCGCCCCAGGCGCCGTTGAAGCGGCCGGCCACACCCCAGG
>CAXTJY010000460.1:0-4017 GCA_964244395.1 uncultured Rhodovarius sp. | reverse complement strand
GCCGAGGAGGGCGCCGATGCGCCGCTGATCGGCGACGTCTTCTACCTCGATCGCGCGCTCGGCCCCTTCGCCGAGATCCGGCGCGGCACCCTGGAAACGCTCCTCTCCCGCCCCATCGCCGTGCTGGTGCTGGCCGACCGGCCGGTCACACCCGGCCGGGAGGAGCAGGCGCTGGCCGCCTGGGTGCAGGCAGGCGGCACGCTGCTGCGCTTTGCAGGCTCCCGCGTCGCCGAACGGCCGGACGCGTTGCTGCCGGTCCAGCTCCGCGCCGAACGCGCCCTGGGCGGCGGGCTGACCTGGGAACAGCCGCAGACCCTGGCTGCCTTCCCGGAGGCCTCGCCCTTCGCCGGCCTGACCATCCCGGCAGAGGTGTCGGTCGAGCGCCAGGTGCTGGCCGAGCCCACCGCCCGGCTGGCGGAACGCAGCTGGGCACGACTGAATGACGGCACGCCGCTCGTAACCGCCGAAACCCGTGGCCAGGGGCGCATCATCCTGTTCCACATCACCGCCACCGCCGAATGGTCCAACCTGCCGCTTTCGGGCCTGTTCGTGCAGATGCTGCGGCGGATCGTAGCCCTGTCCGCCGGGGTGACCGGCGGGCCGGAGGGCGAGGCGAGCCTGGCGCCGATCGAGGCGCTGGACGGCTTCGGCCGCGCCGTGCCGCCACCGCCGGCGGCCGCCGCGCTGGCCCTGGCGGCGCTGGACAGCACCATGCCGTCGCCACGCAACCCGCCGGGCTGGTACGGCACGCCGGGCGCCGATGCGGCCTTCCGCCGGGCATTGAACCTGGGTGCCGCGCTGCCGCCGCCGGTGCTGGCCGCGCCGCCGGCTGGCGCCCGCCTACTGCCGCTGGACAGCGTGCCGACCGAACGCGATCTCGGCCCTTGGCTGCTGGCCGCGGCGCTGCTGTTGCTGGCGGCGGACCTGCTGGTGTCGCTGCGGCTGCGCGGCCTGCTGGTCTGGCGGGTGGCCGCGCTGGCACTGCTGATCGCGCTGCCTGCCGCCGCGCAGGACGGCGCCGGCGCCATCGCCACCCGCCTGGCCTATGTCGTCAGCGGCGACCCGGCGCTGGACGAGCTGCAGCGCCAAGGCCTCGCCGGCCTGTCCGACTTCGTGAACCGCCGCACCGCCGCCGCCCTGGCCGAGCCCGCGGCGGTGATCCCGGGCGAGACCGACCTGGCTTTCTTCCCCATGCTGTACTGGGCGGTCGCGCCCAGTACGCCCACGCCTTCGGCGGCTGGACTGGCCGCGCTCAACAACTTCATGCGCAACGGCGGCATCATCCTGTTCGACACCCGCGACGAGGGCTCAGGCGAGGGCTTCTCCCCCGGCTCCCGCGCCGCGCTGCGCCGGGTGACGGCGGGGCTGGCCATCCCTGCCCTGGCGCCGGTGGCGGAAGACCACGTGCTGCGCCGCGCCTTCTACCTGTTGAACGAGATGCCCGGCCGCTTCGCCGGCGCCCAGGTATGGGCGGCGCGCGACCAGGATCGGGCGAATGACAGTGTCTCGCCGGTGATCATCGGCGGGCATGACTGGGCCGGGGCGTGGGCCACGGATGCGCGGGGGCAGAACATCCACGCGGCGATCCCCGGGGGGACGCGGCAGCGCACGCTGGCCTATCGCTTCGGGGTGAACCTGGTGATCTACGCCCTGACCGGGAACTACAAGGGCGACCAGGTGCACGTACCGGCGATATTGGAGAGGTTGGGGCAGTGAGCGACGAGCCGCCGCGCTTCGAGGAAGCGCTCCTGGAATTGCGGGCGATGATCCGCACCGTTGGGAGCCGCCCCACCCGGCGCCCCTTGGACGACGATGCCCCGGACCTGCCGTGAGCACCACCTCCACCCTCCTGCGCGACCGCGACGAGGACGACAGCGGCAAGGTCGGCATGGTCGAACTCTTCTTCGACCTCGTCTTCGTCTTCGCCGTCACCCAGCTCAGCCACGCCCTGGCGAGCGAGCTTTCGGTCGTCAACGCGCTGCGAGTCGGCTTGCTGATCGTCGCCGTCTGGTGGGTCTGGGTCTTCACCGCCTGGGCGACCAATTGGCTGGAGCCGGAAAACGGCCCGGTCCGCGCCATGCTGTTCGGCCTCATGCTGGCCGGGCTGGCCATGTCCGTCGCCATCCCGGGCGCCTTCGGAGACCGCGGCATGCTCTTCGCCGGCGCCTACGTGCTGATGCAGCTGGGCCGCACCCTGTTCGTGGTGTGGGCGGTGCGGGCCGACCGGGCGCTGCGCCTCAACTTCATTCGCATCCTCATCTGGCTGGCCGCCGCCGCGCCCTTCTGGCTGCTGGGCGCCTGGGCCGAAGGCTGGGGCCGGTTCGCCCTGTGGCTGGTCGCGCTGGGGATCGAGCTGGCCTCGCCCGCTTTGTACTTCCGCGTGCCCGTCCTGGGCCCCTCCACCACCGGCGATTGGAGCGTGGAGGGCAGCCACATGGCCGAGCGCTGCGGCCTGTTCATCATTATCGCGCTGGGCGAATCGCTGCTGATGACCGGCGGCACCTATAGCGGCATCGAACACCCCAGCTGGCCCGCCACCGCCGCCTTCGCACTGGGCTTCGCCAGCGCGGTCGCGATGTGGTGGATCTATTTCGACATCGGCGCCGGCCAGGGCGTGCGCCACATCGAGGAAAGCGACGACCCCGGCCGCATGGCGCGGCGCGGCTACACCTACCTGCACCTGCCCATCGTGGCCGGCGTCATCATCGCCGCCGTGGCGGATGAGGTGGTGCTGCACCACCCCACCGGCGACGGTACGGCGCTGCCCGAGATGCTGGTCATCCTGGGCGGCCCCTTTCTGTTCCTGGCCGGCAACGCCGCCTTCAAGGCCATCCCGCTGGGCCACTGGCCTCTGTCGCACCAAGTGGGGATGGGGCTGCTGGGCGCCTTGGTGCTGGCATCGGTGTTCGTCTCGCCGGTGGTACTGTCCGCGCTGTCCACCCTCGTGCTGGTGGTGGTGGCGGTGTGGGAAAATCGGTCGCTGGGCGGCAGTGCGAAAGAAGCCGGCCCGGCCGAAGCGCTGCCCCGTGCGGACGCCCTGGACCCAGCCGCCTGATGCAGCATTTCACCAGCCTCGATTTCGCACCGATCATTCCGCTGTGGCTGCTGGCCGCGGCGGCGGGGCTGTCCCTGCTGGCCCTGCTGCCAGCCTTTTTCCGCCGTGCCCGCGGTGCGTGGTGGCGCGCCGCCGCCTTCGCCGCGCTGCTTTTGGCCCTGGCCAACCCGCGCCTGGTCGAGGAGACCCGCGAGGTCCGGCCGGACATCGCCCTCCTCGTCATGGATGCATCGGACAGCACCGTCCTGTCCCCCGGCCGCGCCGAGGCCATGGCCGCCGCCCGCCGCACGCTGGAGACTCGCCTGGGCCGGCTCGACAACCTCGAGCTGCGCGTCGTGGAGGTGCCCGAGGGCGGCAACCAGGGCACCCGCCTGTTCACCGCGCTGGAGCGCGCCCTGGCCGAAACCCCGCGCGCCCGCCTGGCCGGCGTGCTGGCGGTGACCGACGGCCAGATCCACGACGTGCCCGCCACCCCGCCGCTCGACGCCCCATTCCACCTGCTGCTGCCGGGCCGCCCTGGAGAGACCGACCGCCGCCTGCGGGTGATCGAGGCGCCGGGCTTCGGTATCGTCGGCCGCTCGGTCGAGCTGCGCGTGGCGGTGGACGATCTCGGCGTGACACCGCAGACCGGCGCCGCCCGCCTCACCATCCGCCGCGACGGCGCCGCCCCCCGCCAGGAATCCGTGCCGGTCGGCCGCGAGCACCGCATCGAGGTGCCGATCGAACGGGGCGGCCCCACCGTGCTGGAACTGGTGGCCGAGGCCCGCCCGGGCGAGGTCAGCGACGCCAACAACCGCGCCGTCATCACCATCAACGGCGTGCGCGACCGGCTGCGCGTGCTGCTGGTCTCCGGCGAGCCGCATGCCGGCGAACGCACCTGGCGCCGCCTGCTGAAGGCCGACCCCGGCGTCGATCTCGTCCACTTCACCATCCTGCGCCCGCCGGAGAAGGACGACCTGACG
>CAXTJY010000459.1:0-4017 GCA_964244395.1 uncultured Rhodovarius sp. | reverse complement strand
GGCGCTCTAACCAACTGAGCTACACCCGCAATCAGGTGGCGCGTTGTGGCTGTGGGGGGCCAGTGTGTCAAGCGCGCGGCGGCGTGAAATGGTGGGCGCTGACGGGATCGAACCGCCGACATCCTGCGTGTAAAGCAGGCGCTCTACCGGCTGAGCTAAGCGCCCCCAGCCCTCTCTACAGCCAGCTGCTGATCTGCGCCAACGGCTTCTTGCGCAGCGCGTGGGTGGGAATGGCCGCGCCGGGCTCGGGGTGGCCGACCACGACCATCATCACCGGCTTCTCATGCGCTGGCCTGGCGCAGAGCTGGTTGAGGAACCGCATCGGCGCCGGCGTGTTCGGCAGGCAGGCGAGCCCCGCCGCGTGGACCGCGGCGATGAGGAAGCCGGTGGCGATGCCGACGCTCTCGGTGACGTAGTAGTTCTGCCGGGCCTCGCCTTCCTCCAACCCACCCAGGCGCTGGCCGAAAATGGCGATCAGGGCCGGCGCCCGTTCCAGGAAGGCCTTTTCGGCATCGGTACCGAGCGGTGCCAGCGCTTCCAGCCACTCCCTCCCCGCCTTCCCGGCGTAGAAGGCACGCTCCTCCTCCTCCGCTGCCTCGCGGATCGCACGCTTGCGGGCCGGATCGGTGATCACGGCGAAATGCCATGGCTGGTGGTTGGCGCCCGAAGGCGCGGTGCCGGCGGCGAGGATGGCCGCTTCCAGCACGGCGGTCGGCACCGGAACGGCGCCGATCTCGCGGCAGGTCCGGCGGTTGGCGATGGCTGCAAGGAACGCCTGAGCAGCCGCCACGCGCTGCGCATCGATCATCGGCGGATAGTCGATCCAGGGAATCGTCTCGGCCATCGCGGGCCTCCCGGCATAAAAAAGGCCGGCCCCTTCCGGAGCCGGCCTGGGTCAGTCAGTGCCTGGCCTCAGTTCACCGCATCTTTCAAGGACTTCCCGGCCTTGAAGCGCACGGTCGTGCTCGCCGGGATCTTGATCTCTTCGCCGGTTCGCGGGTTGCGGCCTTTGCCGGCCTTGCGCTTGGAGGTGCTGAAGGTGCCGAAGCCCACCAGGCGAACCTCGCCATCCTTCTTCTTCAGCGCCCCTTCCACCGCGGTGAAGATCGCGTCCACCACCTCGCCGGCCTTGGCCTTCGAGATCTCGCCCGCATCGGCCACCACGGCCACCAAATCCTGCTTGTTCATCGCCGCATCCCCTGGGAAACCTCACGGGGCCAGCCGATTCCGGCGCCCGCAAACTGGCGCGACACTAGGTGCAGGTGTTTTCGCCCGTCAACCGCGAGCACCGGATTATCCCCGGAAATCCGCCATTCCTGGCGCCCTCTCAACAAAAAGGGCGCCATCATGGGCGCCCTTTCCGAGTCGCGAAGATTTCCGCGCGTCAGTGCGGTCGCACCGCCACAGGCTCGCCCACCGGGGGCACCGGCGCCACCTCCTCCGGCTCCACCCAATCGATGGCGACGGGTGGGCGGACCAGCGCATGCAGGATGACCTCATCGACATGGCTGACGGCGAAGATCTTCAGTCCCTTCTTCACATTGTCGGGGATCTCGGCCAGGTCCTTCTCGTTCTCCTTCGGGATGACCACGGTCTTGATCCCCGCCCGCAGGGCCGCCAGCAGCTTCTCCTTCAAGCCGCCGATCGGCAGGACACGGCCACGCAGGGTGATTTCACCCGTCATCGCCACGTCGCGGCGGATCGGGATGCCGGTCAGCACGCTGACGATCGACGTCGCCATCGCGATGCCCGCGCTCGGCCCGTCCTTTGGAGTCGCACCTTCGGGCACATGGACGTGGATGTCGCGCTTCTCGAACAGCGTCGGCTTGATGCCGAAGCTGGTCGAGCGGCTGCGCACGTAGCTCAGCGCCGCCGACACGCTCTCCTTCATCACGTCGCCCAGCTGCCCCGTCGGCTTGATGTTGCCCTTGCCGGGCACCACCACGCTCTCGATGGTCAGGATATCGCCGCCCACCTCGGTCCAGGCCAGGCCGGTGACGACGCCCACCATGTCCTCGCTCTCGGCCTCGCCGAAACGGAATTTCGGCACCCCGGCATATTTGGCCAGGCCCTTCTTCGTGACGGTGACCTTCTTAGCCTGCTTGGTGACAATCTCCTTCACCGCCTTGCGCGCCAGGCCGCCGATCTCACGCTCGAGGTTCCGGACGCCGGCCTCTCGCGTGTAGGTGCGCACCAGCTCGCGCAGCGCGTCATCGCCCACGCTCCATTCGGTAGGCTTCAGGCCATTGGCCTCGCTCACCTTGGGCATCAGATGCCGCTTGGCGATCTCCACCTTCTCATCCTCGGTATAGCCGGGGATGCGGATGATCTCCATGCGGTCCAGCAGCGGCTGCGGCATGCGCAGGCTGTTGGCCGTGGTGACGAACATCACATCGGACAGATCGTAATCCACCTCCAGATAGTGATCGGCGAAAGTCGAGTTCTGTTCGGGGTCCAGCACCTCCAGCAGGGCGGAGGAGGGGTCACCGCGCCAATCCGCGCCCAGTTTGTCGATCTCATCCAGCAGGAAAAGTGGGTTGGACGTCTTCGCCTTCTTCATGCCCTGGATGATCTTGCCGGGCATGGAGCCGATATAGGTCCGGCGGTGGCCGCGCACCTCCGCCTCGTCGCGCACGCCGCCCAGCGACATGCGCACGAAATTGCGGCCGGTGGCCTTCGCGATCGACTTGCCGAGCGACGTCTTGCCGACGCCGGGAGGCCCCACCAGGCAAAGGATGGGCCCGCGGATCTTCGGGCTGCGCGACTGCACCGCCAGGTATTCGGTGATCCGCTCCTTCACCTTGTCGAGCCCGTAATGGTCCCCGTCGAGCACGGCCTCGGCCGCCACGACGTCGTTCTTCACCTTGGACTTCTTCTTCCAGGGAATGCTCAACATCCAGTCCAGGTAGTTCCGCACCACCGTCGCCTCGGCCGACATCGGGCTCATGTTGCGCAGCTTCTTCAACTCGGCCAACGCCTTTTCGCGCGCTTCCTTGGAGAATTTGGTCTCGCGGATCTTGGCCTCCAGCTCGGCGGCCTCGTCGCGGCCCTCCTCGCCCTCGCCGAGCTCCTTCTGGATCGCCTTCATCTGCTCGTTCAGATAGTACTCGCGCTGCGTCTTCTCCATCTGCCGCTTGACGCGGTTGCGGATCTTCTTCTCGACCTGAAGGACGCCGATCTCGCCTTCCATGTGCTGGAAGACGCGCTCCAGCCGCGCGGCAATGCCGGCGATCTCCAGCAGTTCCTGCTTCTCGGGAATCTTGATCGACAGGTGGCCGGCCACCGTATCGGCCAGCTTGGCGGGGTCGTCGATCTGGTTGACCGAAACCAGCACCTCCGGCGCGATCTTCTTGTTGAGCTTGATGTAGCTCTCGAACTGGCTGACCACGGTGCGCGCCAGTGCCTCGGTTTCCTTCGGCTCGCCGGAGGGTTCGGGCAGAAGTTCGGCGGTTGCCTCGAAATACTCCTGATTCGGCTGGAACGCCGAGATGCGGGCGCGGCGGCCGCCTTCGACCAGCACCTTCACCGTGCCGTCCGGCAGCTTCAGCAACTGCAGCACGGTGGATACGGTTCCGACGGTATAGAGGTCGTCGGCAGTCGGGTCTTCCACCGCCGCGTTCTTCTGCGCCGTCAGCAGGATCTGCTTGTCCTCGCGCATCACCGCCTCGAGCGCACGGACGGATTTGTCCCGCCCGACGAACAGCGGCACGATCATGTGCGGGAAGACTACGATATCGCGCAGCGGCAGCACGGGAAGGGAATCGCCGCTCTTGAATTCCGTCATTGGACCTCCTTGAGGACAGTCGGCGGGCGCATCGCCCAAAAGCGGCACGATGTGCCCCGCCATGCAGTTGTCATGCCAAGTGGGGAACCGCCCCCCTGGTCGCAAGCCTCAGGCGCTGGCCTGCTCCTGCTTGCGTTCGCCATAGATGAACAGCGGCTGGCCACGGCCTTCCGCCACCTCGCCATTCACCACCACCTCATCCACATCGTCGCGGCCCGGCAGGTCGAACATGG
>CAXTJY010000458.1:0-4025 GCA_964244395.1 uncultured Rhodovarius sp. | reverse complement strand
GCCGAAATCCCTTCGCGCGGCAGGTTGCGGAAGGCCCAGCGGTTCTCGAAGGCGGTGATGATGGTGCCCAGGGCCATCGCGTTGGAGGTCGCGCGCTCGAAGGCCGCCAGCAGGGGGTGCTGATCGGGCCAGATCAGGTCCACGGGCAGGGCACGGACGAAACGCAGGAAGGCCTCCTGGCTTTCGGCGTCGATGCGGGGCCAGCATTCGGTGAACATCACCGCCAGGCGCAGCGGGCGTTGTGGCTGGGGCGTGGTCATCGGGCCTTGCAGGCCGGGCGTGCCGGGGTCGCCGCCCACCCGCGCGGAGATTTCGCGCGCTACTGCCCAGATGTCCTCGGCGCAGTTGCCGTGCGGGCCGGCGGTGGACTGGCTGGTGCCTTGCCGCTCGCCGCGATGCACGCCGCCCTGGGTCGGCTTCAGCGCCCAGTTTCCGCAATAGGCGGCGGGGCGGATGATGCTGCCGGCCACTTGGGTGCCGATGGCGACCGGGACGAAGCCGGCGGCCACAGCGGCGGCGCTGCCGGAGCTGGAGCCGCCGGGGGTGTGCGCCGGGTTCCACGGGTTGGTGGTGGGGCCGGGCTCGCTCATCCCCATTTCGGTGGTGACGGCCTTGGCCAGGATGACTGTGCCGGCCTCACGCAGGGCCTGCACCATGGCACTGTCGCGCTTCGGCCAGTTGCCGGCGGTGGCGGCGCAGCCGAGCTGGGTGGGCATGTCGGCGGTCTCGATCAGGTCCTTGATCGCGATGGGCATGCCATCGATGGGGGAGAGGGGGCGCCCCGCGGCGTAACGGCTGGTGGCGGCGTCGGCAGCGTTGCGGGCGCCGTCGATGTTGATGCTGGCGAAGGCCTGGACGATGGGTTCGCGGAGCGCGATGCGCTCCAGGCAGGCTTCGAGATACTCCCGCGCGGTCAGGGCGCGCGCTGGCACCACGTCGTGGAAGGTGAGGCCGCGCCAGCTCGTTTCGTATCCCATGCGGGGAGCGTGTCACCGCCGCCAGACGCGGTCCAGGGGCATCAGCCGGTTCACCGCCCACAGCAGCAGCATGGTCAGCAGGATGATGCCGGTGCTGATGGCGTTGACCGTGTTCTCCAGGCTGAAGGTCGCCTCGGCGTAGATGCGCACCGGCAGGGTCTGCATGCGCGCGGTGGTGAGGAAGGCGGTGACGGTGACCTCGCCGAAGCTCAGTAGGAAGCCGATGACGCAGGCGACGCCGATGCCGGGGCCGAGCTGCGGCAGAATCACCCGGGTAAAGACGCGGCGCGGCGGGGCGCCCAGGCCGCCGGCGGCTTCCTCCAGGGCCACGTCCAGCTGCTGCACCGAGGCGCGCAGCAGGGCCAGCATGAAGGGGGCCACCAGCACGACGTGCACTGCCAGCAACCCCAGGAAGGGCGGCAGGGCGGTGAACCATTGCAGCAGGCGCAGCATGCCCAGGCCGATGGCGATGCCAGGCAAAGCGAGGGGCAGCATCAGGGCGGCGGCCAGCCATTCGCGGCCGCGGAACCGGCCGCGGCCCAGCGCGAAGGCGGCCGGCAGGGAGATGGCGAGCGAGATGGTGACGCAGGCGAGGGCGAGCTGCACGCTGACCCAGGCGTCGGAAAGGTAGCGCGGGTTGCTCCACACCGCCTGGTACCAGCGCCAGGTGAAGCCGAGGAACTGGGCGACCGAGGCCTGTGGGGAGTCGTTTACCGAGGCGACGGCGACCAGGGCGAGGGGGAAAAGGAGCAGGAAGAGGGCGAGGGCCAGCAGCAGGCGGGCGAGCCAGGGGCCCAGCGCTTCCATCACCCGCACCGCGGCTCGGGGCCACACCCAGGGCTCGCCGCGCGAGCGGCCGGAGAGCCAGGGCATGGCGCGGCCGATCAGGAAGGCGATGACAAGAGTGACGCCCACGGAGGCGGCCAGCATCAGCATCGCCATGGCGGCGGCGAGTGGGTAGTTCAGGATTTCCAGGCCCTCGCGCAGGACGACCATGCCGCTGACCAGGACTTTTCGGCCGCCCACCAGGGTGGCGGAGACGTAGGCGGTGGAGGCGAGGAGGAAGACCACGGTCATGCCGGCGCGCAGGCCGGGCAGAGACAGTGGCAGGGTGACGCGAAGGAAGGTGGTGACGGGCCCGGCGCCCAGGCCCGACGCGGCCTCGGTCAGGCGCTTCTCCTGCGCCTCCAGCACATCGTAGAGCGCCAGGACCATGAAGGGCAGGAATACCTGCACCAAAGCGAGACCGACCGCGAACCAGGTGAAAAGGAGATCGACGCGGCCCAGCCCCAGCCCGTCGCTGATGCGCGCCAGAATGCCGCCGCGGCCCAGCAGCAGAATGATGCCGAGGGAGCGGACGACGACGTTGGTGAGCAGCGGCACCAGCACGCAGGCGAAGCCGAGCGGCTTCCAGCGCGGTGGCAGCCGGGTGAGCCATAGCGCCATGGGGTAGGCCAGGGCGACGCTGGCCAGGGTGACGACGGCGCCCAGCATGAGGGTGTTGAGGAATGTGCGGAGGTAGAAGCGGTCGGCGAGGATTTCGGCGTATTGGGCGGTGCTGGGGGTGAGGGAGAGTGGGGCGAAAAGCTCGCTGCTTTCCTGCACGGAGAGGAGGGCGACGGCGCCCAGGGGGGCGGCGAAGGCGGCGAGGAGCCAGAGGAGGTAGGGGGCGGCCAGGAGGGGGCTGGATGACTTCATGGGCAGGGTGCCCGCAGACACCAGCGCCCACCATCGTCATGGCCGGGTTTGACCCGGCCATCTCCTCGACGCCTGGCCGACACCTGCGACCCAGCGCCGTGACCGTGCGGCGACACGGCCATCGCGTGACGTCGAGGAGATGGCCGGGTCAAGCCCGGCCATGGCGGAGGATCCGGGCGCGACCTCACCGCGTCAGGCGACCGCCACCCCACGCCGGATTGACACTCAGCCCGCGATCTCCCGCGTGAACCGGCTGGACCACCTCGCCTGGTTGCGGATCACCACATCCCAGTCGAAATCCACCAGCTTGCTCACCGCCGCCTCGCCCAGCACCAGCTTGGCGGCCAGGGCGGGCGGGAACTCCACGTTGTTAACGGTCGGCGAGTAGTAGATGCGTTCGGCGTAGGCGCGTTGGCAATCCGGGCTCAAATGCAGGTTCACGAAGGCTTCGGCGAGCGCCTGCTTCGACGTGCCGACCGTGATGCACGCCACATTCGTTGCCACCGCCTGGCCCTCGGCGGGGTCGGCGATCACGATGTTCGGGTTGCGCGCCTCGGCGTAGCTGCGGGTGAAGCTGCCGAATTCGATGCTGGCGGCGCCGACCTGCTGGTCGAACATGCCGAAGAGCTGGTCCTGGCTGGCCTGGATGGCGGGGAATGGACGCAGCCGGGCGATCGCCTCGAAGGCCGGGTCGATGTTGTTTTCGCTGCCGCCGAAGATCTTTGCCGCCATCAGCAGCGCCGCCGTGCCCTGGGCGCCCGGATAGGTCGGCCAGATTACCTTGCCGCGCAGATCGTCGCGCCAGAAGTCGCGCCAGCTCGTCATCGGCTGCGCCACCAGCCGCCGGTCATAGACGATGGTGACGGGGTTGAAGGCCACGCCGTAGCCGCCGAGCTTGGCGACGGGGTAGAGATGCGCGGCGTTCGGCACGTTGGTGTTGGCGTTCTGCGTCACCCCGTCCCGCACTGCCTGACGACTCTCAAAGATATTGAGATAGAGCAGGTCGAAGGAGGGCCGGCCGCGCTCGGCATAGGCGCGGGCGCGGCGCTCGGTGGTGCCGCCCAGCACGTAGTTGATCTTGACGCCGTGCTGCGCCTCCAGCGGGCCGGAGACGAACTCGCGCAGGATGCGCTCCTGCGCGCCGCCCCAGACGCCGACGGTGAGCTCGTCGCCGCGGCGGATCTGGGCGATGGCGGCGGTGCCCCACAGGGCGGGGGTGGCCAAAAGGGCGGTTCGGCGGGTGAACATCAGGCTTCTCCAATCCAGGTGATGGCGTCGGGCGCGCCCTGCAGCAGCACGGATGTGCCGGGGGCGAAGGCGGGTTCGGTGGTGGGGCGCAGCACTCGGATA
>CAXTJY010000457.1:0-4027 GCA_964244395.1 uncultured Rhodovarius sp. | reverse complement strand
CACGTTATCCCACTTGTAGTTCTTCAGCGCGGCGACCTGGATCTCGCTGTCGAAATGCCCGATGTTGCACACGATGGCGCGGTGCTTCATCGCCCGCATGTGGTCGGCGGTGATGACGTCGACGTTGCCGGTCGCGGTGACGAAGATGTCGGCCTTGCCGGCCATGTCGTCCATGGTGACGACCTCATAGCCCTCCATCGCCGCCTGCAGCGCGCAGATCGGGTCGATCTCGGTCACCATCACCCGGCAGCCGGCATTGCGCAGCGAAGCGGCCGAGCCCTTGCCGACATCGCCGAAGCCCGCCACCAGCGCGACCTTGCCGGCCATCATCACGTCGGTGCCGCGGCGGATGGCGTCCACCAGACTCTCGCGGCAGCCATACAGATTGTCGAACTTCGACTTGGTGACGCTGTCGTTCACGTTGATCGCGGGGAAGAGCAGCTTGCCCTCGCGCGCCATGACGATCAGGCGATGCACACCGGTCGTCGTCTCCTCGGACACGCCTTTGATGGAGGCGGCCAGCTTGGCGAACCAGCCGGGCTTCTCCACCAGAAGCTTCTTGATCAGCGCGAAGAAGACCGTCTCTTCCTCGTTGCCGGCCTTTTCCAGGAAGGCCACGTCGCCCTTCTCGGCCCGCAGGCCGTAATGGACCAGCAGCGTCATGTCGCCGCCATCGTCGAGCAGCATGTTCGGCTCGCCGCCATCGGCCCATTCCAGGGTCTTCTGCACGTAGTCCCAGTATTCCGGCAGCGTCTCGCCCTTGATGGCGAAGACCGGCACGCCGGCCTCGGCGATAGCGGCCGCGGCGTGGTCCTGGGTCGAGAAAATGTTGCAGCTCGACCAGCGGACATCGGCTCCCAGTGCCGTCAGCGTCTCGATCAGAACGCCTGTCTGAATGGTCATGTGCAAGCAGCCGGCAATGCGGGCGCCTTTCAGCGGCTGGGAAGCGCCGAACTCGGCCCGCGTGGCCATCAGGCCGGGCATCTCGTCCTGCGCCATGTTGAGTTCCTTGCGGCCCCAGGCAGCGAGGGAGAGGTCCTTGACGATGTAATCAGGCATGGTGGCACGGCTCCGCGGATGTGATGGCGCGGGCCGTAGCATGCGAGCCGGAGTGCGGCAACACACCCATAAGCATATCTTTATGTGTTGCGCTTCGGATCGCGGGAGAGCCCCCGTTCGGCCAGCGCCTCCTCATAGGCAGTCCAGCGGTCCGCCCGCTCCTCGCCCAGCCGCCGCAGCAGCGTCCAGGGGTAGATGCCGGAATCATGCAGATCGTCAAAGACGATGCGTACCGCGTAATGCCCCACCGGCTCGATGCGGGTGATCCCAACGTGGCGGCGGCCGGCCACGATGACCCTCTGCCCCGGCGCATGTCCCTGAACTTCGGCAGACGGGCTTTCGACTCGCAGAAATTCCGACGGCAGTTCGAACCGAACTCCATCGGCGAAGGTCACATCCAACACGCGCTCCTCCCGCCGGTAGGCTAGTGCGAGCGGCGGCTTCACGGTTCGAGCTTGCGCGCCTCGCCGGGGAGCATGATGGGAATGCCGTCGCGGATGGGGAAAGCCAGCCCCGCCTGGTCGCTGATCAGTTCGGCGGCGTCGCGGTCGTACCGCAGCGGCCCCTTGGTGACGGGGCAGACCAGGATTTCCAGCAGTTGCGGATCGAGGGGGACTGGGGAGGCGCTCATCCTGTGATACTACCAGATGGCGGCACGGCCACCAGCCGGCAATCCCAGACGCTCATCGGCAACTTTGGATTGCATCGAAGAAATTATTACAACCCACTTTAAATGGAGAATTGTCCCGTTTTTTGGGATAGTGCTGTTATGCGGTCTGCTATAAGCTCACGCCAAATTGTTGTGCGCGCTGCCGCATGGAGATGGACAAAATGAAGTTCGGGTTTGCTGGGCTGGCGCTGGGGGCCGCCGTCACGTGGGCGCCATGGGCCGCTGTCGCGAATTCATTGGCCGAGTTGGGGTTCCCAAACGGAATCACCTTGCAGGGCTCGCGCGCGCAGGGGGAGGTGTTCTTCCCAATGCCGGCCAATCCGGTCCGGCCCGAGCTGCAGCTGCAGCTCACGCCCAGTGCGATGCTCGATCCGCTGTCCTCGGTGCAGATCCTTGCCAATGACGTGCCCGTGGCCTCCATCCCGGTGCGCGACGGCCAGGCCAACACCACCATCCCGATCCCGCCGGCGCTGGCCCGCGCCGAGTTCATCCGCATTCGGTTCCAGGCCGACCAGGCGCTGCAGCGCGAGGTGCTCTGCTTCGACAACGATACCCCCAGCGTCTGGAGCCATATCCGCCCCGAGACGCGGATGAACGTGGACAGCGAGGGCGAGGAAGGGGTCGGCGTGGTCTGGCGCCGCCTGGCCGGCAACGTCGCCATCGCGCTGCCGATCTCGCCGACCTTGCAGGATATCGAGGCGGCGCTGTCCGTCGCGGTGGCCCTGACGCAGCGCGGTGCCACCCCCGTCATGGTCGGCCCGGCCGATCCGTCGGCCAGCGTGGTGATCGGCCGCGGCGGCGCACCGCTGGTGGTCGAGGCACGCGGTGCCGGCGGCCAGCGCCTGCGGGTGGCCGATACCGCCGCCGCCCGCGCGCTGGTGGCCGCCTCGACCACCATGCGGGTGGTGCCCAGCGCAGTCGGTGCCGGCGTTCCCCTCAGCCTGGCGGCGACGACGGCCGAGGCGGTGACATTCAACGACCTGCGCATCGGCCGGCCGGAGGTGAACGTCTTCTCCGAAGGGACGATGGAGTTCGAAATTCCCTTCAACAACCTGCCCGCGGGGCGGCGCCCGGTGGCGCTGCGGCTCTATGGGCGCGGCCCGATCATGCCGCCCGGCAACGCCATGAGCGTGACCCTGCGCGTCGGTGACCGCATCATCTGGAGCGAAACCTATCGCGATCTGGTCAGCATGGAGGGCGTGCTGATCAACCTGCCGGCCGAATTCACCCAGCACCGCATGCGGCTGCGGCTACGGCTGGCGCGCATCGGCTTCCGCCCGGCCTGCGACAGCAGCTTCCTGTTCCAGCTCAGCGGTGCGTCGCAGATCATCCTGGCCGATGGCTGGGCGCCGCCGACCGACTTCAACGGCTTCTACGTCGGCGGCGACCGCCCGGCGCTCGTCCGCGTGGATGTGCCGGCGAACGAGGCGGTGGCCGCGATTCCGGCGATGGCAACCATCCTGACCCGCGCTGGCGGTCGGCCGCAGGCTATCGAGGTTTCCAGCGGCACCCGGCTCGACCGGCCCTTCCTGGTGCTGAGCCGCGCCGCGCCCTCGGAGATCGAGGCGCGCGGGCTGCTGCGGCCGGACCTCGGCCGCATCATCCTGCAGGATGAGCGCAATGGCACCCGCGCCGAGGTCTCGCCCGCCGCAGGCCTTTCGGTGGTGCAGGTGGTGCAATCCAGCTCCGGCGCGCCGGGCCTGTGGTTCAGCCCAGGCGGCGAACGCAGCCTGAGCACCCCGGCGGTGCTGTCGGAAGGCAATGTGGCGGTGCTGGACGGCACCAGCCTGCCCGCCGCCTTCGACACGCGGGCGCCGCGCATCGCGGTGGAGGAAACCAGGCTGTCCAGCGCCCGGGGCGGGGTCACCTCCTTCCTGAATGAATGGCGCAGCGCGCTGTTCATCGCCGGCTGGGTGCTGCTCACCATCCTGGTGTTGCTGTTGGTGCTGCGACTGCGCCGTAAACGGGACTAGGGGCAGCGCAATGGGGCAGACCATGGGGGCTGAGGAGGAGGGTGCGCTGGCGCAGCTGATGTTGCGCGGCCGCATCGATGCAGCCACCCTGGCCAAGGCCCGAGACCAAGCGATGAGCTGGAACACTTCGATCGGCGATGCGCTGATGGCGGAGGGTGCGGTCTCGGCGCGCGATTGGGTGCGAGAGAGCAAGCTGCTGCGCTCGGCGCTCAGGTCGGTTGCCTCAGGTGCATCCACGCGGGTAGTCATGCTCACCACGTACACGGCGCCATCGCCCTTCAGCGGTACGCTGGTCTGTCCGTTGTTGAGCGCGAAGATCTTGCCA
>CAXTJY010000456.1:0-4034 GCA_964244395.1 uncultured Rhodovarius sp. | reverse complement strand
CGAGGGGCGGCGGGTCGTCGCCCGCCTCCACCATTCTTTGCCAGAGCCGAATGAGGAAGACGTGGTTCTTGCGCGGTTCGACGGTGCCGACGGCCAGCACGAAATCCCGGCCGCGCAGCGAGGCGATGGCGGGAGACCAGTGCGGCTCCGCCACCACGCCGGCAGGGTCGCCATGCGCCAGGGGCACCGGTGTGACCGCGTGCGGCGGCAGCCCCTTCTCCGCCAGCAGTTCGTGCACCGACTCGGCAGAAAAGACACTGTTGGAGAGCAAAGCGTCGGTCATCGACAGCAATTCGGCCAGGGCTGCCCTGAAGTCGCGGACGTTCTCGGCGTGGCAGACCTCCGGCATCTGGATCGGGAAGAGGTCATGGATCAGCGCGGTCACGCGCATGCCGGCGCGTCGCGCCGCCCAGTGCAGCGGCGGGTTGCCGTTGCCGATCCAGAAGGCGCCGGCCTGGAACAGGGTGGCCCCGGACCGCAAGGGCTCACAGGCGACGCTTGTCCAGACCCGGCGCAGCACCGCCTCCATCGCCGGCCCACCGCCCTCGCCACGCCTGGACGTGTCGAGCATTTCGACCAGCATGCGCCGGGAGATCGAGAAGACCCTGTCATCCCAGGACCGGGTGAGGACGATGCAGGCCGTCTCCGGATGCGCCAGCGCATACCCCACCAGCGCCACCTGGACGCGCTGGATGCCGGACAGGTTCCGGTGGTGGCCCATATAGTCGAGCAGGTCGCTGATATCGATCCAGAGACGCGCCTCGCCCGCACCGGCATCATCGGCGGGCGTGTTGCCGAGCTCCTCCAGCGCCTCCCGCTCCAGCCGGGCCTGCCTACCGGCGCCCAGCGCTACGGCGCGGCCGAATTCGCGATACGCCTCCGCCCTGCGCCCCAGCGTCTTGAGGAAATGGGCGCGCGCCACCGAGGCATCGCGATGCCGTGGGTCCAGGCGCAGAGCCTCGGCATAGGCCTGATCGGCCTCAGGCAGCTGGCCGTTCTCTTTCAGGCAATGGCCGAAGAGCATCCACGCCACCGCGTGGTCCGGCCGCCCTTCCAGGTATTGCCGGTAGAGGGTGATGGCGCCGGAAAAGTCCCGGGCCCGCCGCGCCCGCTCCGCCCGTGCCCGCAGCGCGGCGCTTTTCCGCCGCCACGGCTTCCGCGCCAGGACGATGCCCAGCAGCCGGAAGGGATCAGGCGTCAGGCGCCAGCTCCAGCGCGGTCAGGCGCCATTCCGGCCGGCCGGGCTCCGGCGGCTCGGCGAAGAGCGGCAGGGCGTTGGGGGTGCGGACGTTGGCGGGCAGGCCGGCCTCGTGCCGGAAGGCCCGCCACAGCGCGCCATGCGCCACCACCAGGACCGGCCCCGGCAGAGCGGTGGCACGGTTGATGGCGGCGACGGTCCGCATCCGCAGCCCGGCGAAGGTCTCGGCCCGGGGTGGCGTGTAGCGGTCGGCGATCCAGTCGTCGTACCAGTCGCCCATCGGCTGGCCTTCCTGCTCGCCGAACCCGACCTCGCGCAGGTCGTCGTCCAGGGTGAACTCCATCCGCAGCGCCTCTGCGGCCATGGCCGCGGTGTCCCGCGCGCGCGACAGCGGGGAGGCGACGATGCTGCCGAAGCGAATCCCCCCCAGGCTACGCGCGGCACGGTCCGCCTGCGCCCGGCCCACGGCGTTCAGCGGGATGTCGGTGTTGCCCTGGCTCAACCCCTTGGCGTTCCAGTCGGTCTCGCCATGCCGAAGGAACCAGAAGGCGATGGGGTTCAGCGTCACGAGCGCGCTTCCAGCGCCATGGCCGCGGCGATGGCCGGCTGGGCGGCCACCAGCGCCGCCAGGCGGTTCAGGCCGGGATGGTTGGCCAGGTCGATCTCCAGGAAAGCGGCGAAGCGGACCATCAAGGCCAGGAAGATGTCCGCGGCGCCCGGCTTGCCGGTGCCCAGAAGGGTGCCATCCGCTTGCACCGCCGTCTCGGCATAGTCGAAGGCGGCCCGGCAGCGTTGCAGCCCGGCGGCGCGCAGCGCTCCGGACGCCGCCTCGTCGTCCGGCAGGATTCGCTTGGCCTGAAACGCCATCTGAAAGCTGCGCGCGAGCTGGAAATGGCACCAGCTCACCCATTCCCAGGCTTGCGCCCGGGCTGGATGGGCGGCGGGCAGCAGGCCGGCGTCCGGCGCTTGGTCGGCGATCCAGAGCAGGATCGCCGGCGTCTCGGTGATGACGGTGCCGTCCACCAGTTGCAGTGCCGGCACCTCACCCTTCGGATTGATGGCGAGGTATTCGGGCTGCTTATGCTCGCCCTGGCGCAGCGAGAGGAAACGCGGGGTAATCGCCAGCCCGGACTGCGCCGCCACCAGATGCGCGATGGTGCCGCTGGTGTTGCTGCTGGTCCACAGCGTGGCGACCGCTGCCATGCTTCAGGCCAGGCCTTCCGCCGCCATGGTGCGCTGCACGGCGGGGCGGGCCATCATCCGCTTGAAGTGCGCGTCCACGTTGGAAGGCAGCGTGCCTTCCATCCGCTTCACCCACCACATGCAGACATAGAACAGGGCGGAATCGGCGAAGGAGTAGTCGCCGCAGAGGTATTCCTTGCCCGCCAGCGCCTTGTCCATCACGGCAAAGCCCTTTTCGTACATTTCCTTGCCCTTCGCCTTCACCGCATCGGCGTCCGCCTCGCTGGGGGCGAAGTTGCTGGGGCGGAACATGCGGCTGAAAGCCTGCATGTGCATGGTGGACACCGCATGGTCGGTATATTGCAGCGCCATCGCCTGGCCTTCCGGCGTCGCCGGCATCAGCTTGGCTGCGGGGTTGGTGGCGGCAAGCCAGAAGGCGATGGCGGGGTATTCGGTCAGCACCGAGCCATCCTCGCGCACCAGCGTGGGCACCTTTGACTTCGGGTTGATGCCGGTGAAGTCGGGCTTGTACTGGGCACCGTTCTTCAGGTCGAGCTGGGTCGCCTCATAGGGCGTTCCGATCTCCTCCAGCAGGACATGGATGCCGATAGAGCAGGCGCCGGGGGCGTAATAGAGCGTGTTCATGGGGTTTCCTTACGCGGTTTCGGTAGCCAGCGCACGCTGCACGGCTGGCCGTGCCAGCATGGCCTTGTGGTGCTGGGCGACGCGGTCGGGCGGGGTGATTCCGGCCCGGACGCACCATTGGTCGATGAAGAACAGCGCGGCGTCGGCCACCGAATAGCCGGTGGGCAGCAGCCACTCGCTGCCCTTCCAGTTGGCGACGAGGACGCCGAGGTGCTTCTCCACCATCGCCTTGCCCTGGGCTATCACCCGCGGCTGATCCTCCTCGTCGCGGGCGAAGTTCATCGGGCGGAACTGCCGGGTAAAGCCCTGCGGGTGGATGGTGCCGCAGATGTAGTCCAGCATTTCGAGCGTCCGGGTCTGGCCTTCCAGGTCATCCGGTATCAGCCCGGCTGCCGGGCTCGAGCGGGCCAGCCAAAACGCCATGGTCTGGAACTCGGTCAGCACCGAACCGTCGTCGCGCACCAGGGTCGGCACCTTGGATTTCGGGTTGATCGCGGTGAATTCCGGCTTGTGGACGGAGCCGTCCCGGGTCGAGACGCGTTGCGCCTCGAACGGCTTGCCGATTTCCTCGAGGATGACGTGGATGCCGATGGAACAGGCGCCGGGTCCGTAGATGAGCTTCATGGAATTCCTCCGCGTTTCTAGTTGAAGAGCGACGAGACCGAGCTCTCCTCGCTGATGCGCCGCATCGCTTCGGCCAGCAACGGCGCGATGGGCAATTGCCGTGTATTGCCGGCGCTGCGCACCGCCTCGGTCGCCGCGATGCTGTCGGTCACCGTCATCATCTCGATCGGCGCCGAGCCGACCCGGGCCACCGCGCCGCCCGAGAACACGCCATGCGTGACATAGGCGGAGACGGAGCGGGCGCCGTTCTTCATCAGCGCATCCGCCGCGTTGCAGTGGGTACCGCCACTGTCGATGATGTCGTCGATGATGATGCAGTCGCGGCCCGCAACGTCGCCGATCACGTTCATCACCTCCGACACGCCGGCCCGCTCGCGCCGTTTGT
>CAXTJY010000455.1:0-4040 GCA_964244395.1 uncultured Rhodovarius sp. | reverse complement strand
GGCCTCGCCTCCGGACAGCCGCGCCGGTGCCTCCTGGCCGGTCAGGCCCAAATCGTTCAACAGCTGATGCGCGCGGTACGGCTCATCCGCCGGCCCCATGCCGGACATCACGAAATCCTCCACCGTGGCGAAGGCGCTCAGGTCCGGCTCCTGCGCCAGGTAGCGCATCGTCGCCCCCGGCTGCACGAAGCGCGTGCCCCCATCCGCCTGCGTCAGCCCCGCCGCGATCCGCAGCAGCGACGACTTGCCGGACCCGTTGCGCCCCACCAGCGCCAGCCTTTCGCCGGGCGAAACGCTCAACGTCGCCCCCCGCAGCAGTGGAATGGTCCCGAAGCGGGCCTCGATGTCGGAGAGCAGAAGGAGCGGAGGGGCGGCCATGGCCGGGCGTGTGCGGCGCCCACGCGCCCTCGTCAACGCTTCCCTTCGCCCCGCACTTCTCCTTAATGTAAGTCCATGATGCAGTTCGGCCTGTTCGACCACATGGATCGCGGCCCGGCCACCCTGGCCGAGGATTACGAGCACCGCCTGCGCCTGGCCGAGGCGGGCGAGGCGCTGGGCTTCACCCGCTTCCACGCCACCGAGCACCACGGCACCCCGCTTAGCGTCTCGCCCTCGCCCAGCTTGTTCTTCGCCGCCATGGCGCAGCGCACCCGGCGGCTGCGCTTCGGCCCCCTGGTCTATACCCTGCCGCTCTACCACCCCATGCGCCTGGCGGAGGAGATCGCCATGCTGGACCAGATGTCCGGCGGGCGGCTGGAGCTGGGGGTCGGCCGCGGCGTCTCGCCGCATGAGGCGCAGTTCCACGGCCTGGATCCCAGTGAAACCCAGCCTCGCTACGAGGAGGCGCTACGGCTGATCCTGCTGGTGCTGCGCAGCGCCGGCCAGGATGTCAGCTTCGCCGGCCGCTACTACAACGCCGATGCGGTGCCGATCGTGCTCTCGCCCATCCAGCTGCCGCACCCGCCGCTGTGGTACGGCGTCGCCAAGCCCGAGGCGGTGCCGTGGCTGGCGCTGAACCAGATGAACCTGGTCAGCAGCAACGGCTCCGCCGCCATGCGCACCATCACCGACAGCTACCGGGCGCATTGGGTGGGGGACGGCCCAATGCCAATGCTGGGCATCAACCGGCACACGGTGGTGGCCGACACGGATGCCGAGGCGCTGGCCATCGGCCGCCGCGCCTACGCCGCCTGGCACAACAGCTTCACCTTCGTCTGGCAACGCCGTGGCGGCACGCCGCACACCATGATGTTCCCGGAGGATTTCGACCTGCTGCTGGCGCAGGGCAAGGCGATCTGCGGCAGCCCGGCGACGGTGCGCACCCAGCTGGCGACGCAGATTCGCGAGAGCGGCTGCAACTACATGCTGGCCCGCTTCGCGTTCGGCGACATGCAGGCGGAGGAATCACTGGCGGCGCAACGGCTGTTTAGCCGTGAGGTGATGGGTGAATTCGCCAATCTGCCGGCGGCGGCATAGGGGCGAGGGGCCTGCCCCTCGCGCTCCCCGCAAGCAAACTCAGTTTCCTTGACCTTCGGTGGAGTCTGACATCTGCTCCCGCCGGAACGCATTTCGAGGAACAGAGCTGATGGATTTCACCGGTAAGCGCGTCGTCGTCGCAGGCGGCAGCAGGGGCATCGGCCGCGGTTGCGCCCTGGCCTTCGCCAAAGCCGGCGCCAGCGTCTCGATCTGCGCACGCAG
Organism: uncultured Rhodovarius sp.; assembly: GCA_964244395.1. Taxonomy (GTDB): domain Bacteria; phylum Pseudomonadota; class Alphaproteobacteria; order Acetobacterales; family Acetobacteraceae; genus Rhodovarius. Next base: position 2,342 of record CAXTJY010000455.1, on the reverse strand, counting down.
CGAAGGGCCGCTGATGGAAACCAAGGCCGAGCTGGGCCACGGCGCCCACGCCGCCATCTGCGACCTGGGCGACGGCCCAGCGGTCACCGCGTATATCGAAGCGGCAGCCGTCGCGCTCGGCGGCATTGATGTGCTGATCAACAACGCCTCGGGCTTCGGCGCGCAGGACACCGAGGCGGGGTGGGAGGCCGGGCTGAACGTGGACGTGCTGGCCACCACCCGCGCCAGCCGCGCCGCGGTGCCGCACATGGCCCCGGGTTCCAGCATCATCAACGTCAGTTCGATCAGCGGCTTCCGCCCCAGCCTGCGCACCCCTGCCTATGCCGCGGTGAAGGCGCTGCTGATCAACTACACGCAGAGCCAGGCGGCCGCGTTGGGCGCCAAGGGAATTCGGGTGAACGGCGTCGCGCCGGGCTCCATCGAATTTCCCGGCGGCTCGTGGGAGCAGCGGCGGACATCGGACCCGGAGCTCTACAACCGTATCCTGGCCAGCATCCCGTTTGGCCGCCTGGGCACGCCGGAGGAGGTGGCGAACGTCGTGCTGTTCCTCGCCAGCCCGCTGGCCGGTTGGGTGACGGGGCACACCATCGTGGTCGATGGCGGCCAGATGCTGAGCTGAGGGTACGCGACACCCCGCTTAGGAATTGATCGCAAAGGCGGGATCGTCCACCCGGTCAAACGTCTCGCGCGGCGAGCGGAAGATGACCTGGTGCTGCATGGTTTCATGCCGTGCCTGGCCGGCCTTCTCTCCACGGCGCCGCCCAGCCAGAGGGCGTCAGCCGGCCTCCAAAGCCGTCCAAAGTGGGTTCTTCAGCTTGCCCAGGAAGGCGGCATGCGCCGCGGCGCGTTCCGGCGACACCACGATAGGTCGCGCCGCGCGCGCCTGCCGCACCTCGGTCACCAGCGCCGGCCCGGCGTTGTTGGCCGCCAGCACCAGCCCCGGCTGCCGGCCGCCGCGCAACTCCAGATAGACTTGCGCCAATAGCCGCACATCCAGCAGCGCGTTGTGCGTGGTGCGCTGGCTCAAATCGATGGCATAGCGCCGGCACAGCGCGTCCAGGCTGTTCGGCATGCCCGGGAAGCGCCGCTTGGCCAGCTCCAGCGAGCAGATCATCCGGGCGCGCGCCAGCACCGGCCGCCCGATCCGCTTCAGCTCGGCATCCAGGTGACCGAAATCGAAGGCGGCGTTGTGCGCGATGATCGGCGCTTCGGCCATGAACTCCAGCCACAGATCGACCTGATGCGCGAAGAGCGGCGCATTCTCCACATGGATGTTGGCCATGCCGTGGATGCGCGTGGCGTCCGACGGGATGTCCCGCTCCGGATTCAACAGGGTGTGGAAATGCCGCCCGGTGGGCAGCAGGTTCACCAGCTCGATGGCCGCGATCTCGATGATGCGGTGGCCATCGCCGACCTCGATGCCGGTGGTCTCTGTGTCGAGCACGATCTCACGCATCAGCCGCGGGCTTCCCTGATCACGCGCCGAATCGCGCGGTCGGCATGATGCCGCGACAGGCCGGTCCGCACCACCACATCGGCGCGGCGGCGTTTCTCCGCATCAGGCGTTTGCCTGGCCAGGATGGCGGCCAGGCGCTCCGGCGTCATGCCCTTGCGGCCCAGCACGCGCCGGCGCTGCACCCGGGCGGGGGCGGAGACGACGACGATCAGGTCGAATTCCTTTGCGCCACGGGTCTCGAACAGCAGCGGAATGTCCAGCACCACCAGCCGCTGCCGGTCGCGCCGGGCGCGGGCGACGAAGCGCCGCTGCATGTCCCGCACCAACGGGTGGACGATGCGCTCCAGCAGGCGCAGGGCGTCCGGCCGGCCCAGCACGGCCTGGCGCAGCGCCTCGCGATCCACCGCGCCGGCCCGCACGGCGCCGGGGAACGCCGTGCCAATCGGCGGCACGGCGCGGCCGCCGCGCGCTTGCAGGGTGTGCACGGCCGCATCGGCGTCGAAGACCCGCACCCCGGCGCGGCGAAAGCTGCGGGCGGCGGTAGACTTGCCCATGCCGATGCCGCCGGTCAGCCCGATCCGCTTCACGCCGCCACCGCGTCGTGCAGCGCCTGATCGACCACCGGGTCCACCCCGAACCACAGCCGAAAGCCCGGTCGCGCCTGGTGCAACAGCATGCCCAGTCCCGGCACCACCGTCAGCCCGCGGGTACGGGCAGCGCGCAGCAGCGCGGTTTCCAGCGGCACATACACGGCATCGGCCACCACGGCGTGCGCCGGTAGCGGCGACAGGTCGATCTCCAGCGGCGGCTGACCCGTCATGCCCAGGCTGCTGGTGTTGACCAGCAGGGCGGCGCCGGCCAGCGGCGGCTCGGCCGCCGCGCGCAC
>CAXTJY010000454.1:0-4060 GCA_964244395.1 uncultured Rhodovarius sp. | reverse complement strand
GAGAGCTGCTCGGCCAGCACGGCTGCGGCGTCCTCCTTGCGCGCCGCGCCCGACAGGCGCCGGCTTGCCGCCAGCAGCGCCGTGATCGCCGAAGCGCGCCTCGCCGTCGCCTTGGCCTGGTCGCGGATGCGCCCGGTCAGGCCGCCGGTCGCCACCGCCGCGACGAAAAAGACGACGAAGGTCAGTACGTCGGCCGGGTTGCCGATGCTGGACCATGTGCTGGCGGCGCTACGGGGCCAGGTCGGCCGCATCGCGCTCAACGCCAATGGCGACCCGGCGCGGTTCGCCGCCTATGGCCTGCCGGTGCTGGCGGACCCGCTGCCGGACCACCCGGGGCCGCTGGCCGGCATCCTGGCCGGGCTGGAATGGGCCGCCGCCGAGGGGGCCGAATGGCTGGTCTCCGCGCCCGGTGACTGCCCCTTCCTGCCGCATGACTATGTGGCGCGGCTGCGCGCGGCCGCTGCCCCGCTGGCCTGCGCGGAGACCGCCAATCAGACGCATCCGCCTTGCGGCATCTGGCCGGTGACGCTGCGGCATGACCTGCGCGACGCGCTGCTTGCTGGCGAGCGGAAGATCGACCGCTGGACGGCGCGGCACGGCATTGCCGATGTGACCTGGCCTGTCACGCCGATCGACCCGTTCTTCAACGCCAATACGGCGGAAGATCTGGCGGAGGCCGAGGAATTGTTGCATAGGCTTCATCTCAAGGAGTCATCGTCATGAGGGTCGTCTTCGCCGGCATAGCCGCCGCCATCATCCTGGCCGCCGCCGCCGCTTTCGTGCTGGACACCGAGGTGCAGCAGACAGCGCAGGACCGGTATCACACGCAGGGCGTGCGGCTTTAGCGAGCCCGCATCCGGTTGCCGCGCGGCTGATGTTCCAGCTCGGCCAGGCCGAGCACTTCCATGAGCGGCGGCACGTACATGCCGAAGCGCCCGCGTAGGCCTTTCTTCAGGCCATACCAGCTACCGATGGGGTTGTCGGGGGCGCGGCCCCAGGCTTCGACCGTGCCCGGCCTGGCCTCCTTCTGTTCGTCGGCCGAACCGAGCTCCATCCAGTCGCCATGCAATGTCAGCATGGCGTGCAGGTCGTCCAGGCAGCGGGCATCGTAGAACAGGATGGTCTTGCCGACGGTGCAGACCAGCACATCGCGGCCATCGCGGACGCCGCGATGCATGGTGTAGTCCGACGTTCGCGGCGGCGTCTGCAGGAGCCAGGGGTCAGCCTCGGTGCCGCTCATTCCGCGCGCATCCCGGCGCCGCGGATCACCGGCTCCAGCCGGGCGCGTTCCGCCTCCATGAAGCGGCCGAAGCTGTCCGGGCTGCCGCCGCCCAGCACCGCGCCCTGCTCCACCAGACGGCCGCCGACCTCGGGGTCGCGCAGCGCGGCATCGACGGCGGCGGAGATGCGTTCGGCCGTGGTCGCCGGAGTGCCGGGCGGGGCCACCAGGCCGAACCAGGTGCCGAACAGGTAGCCGGGCAGGCCGGCCTCGGCGGTGGTTGGCACATCGGGCAGTTGCGGCATGCGCGCGGGCGTGGCGGTGGCCAGGGCGCGGACCCCGCCACCCCTGATCTGGCCGATGATGTTCGGCACGTTGTCGATGATGAGGTCGAGCTGGCCTCCCACCAGGTCGGTCACCGCGGGCGCGGCGCCGCGATAGGGCACGTGGGTGACCTGGATGCCGGCGGCGCGGTTAAACAGCTCCAGCGCGATATGCAGGCTGGAGCCGTTGCCGGCCGAGCCCGCCGAAAACCGCCCCGGCGCGGCCCGCGCCGCCTCGATGAGTTCGCCCAGGCTGCGCCAGGGCCGGCTGGGGTTCACGCAGAACACCTTGGGCGTGTTGACCAGCAGCGAGACCGGCACGAAGGCCCGCGGGTCATAGCCCAGCGTGGGGTAAAGCCACTGGTTCACCGCCAGCGGGCCGAGCGAGCCGAGCAGCAAGGTGGCGCCGTCCGGCTCCGCCCGCGCCGCCGCCTCGGCGCCGATGTTGCCGCCGGCGCCGGTGCGGTTCTCGACGATGAAGGGATTGCCCAGGGTGCTGGCCAGCTTGGCCGCCAGCGGCCGGGCAAGCGCATCGGCCAGGCCACCCGGCGGGAAAGGCACGATGATGCGGGTGGGGCGGGCCTGGGCGAAAGCGGGAGTCGCGAGGATAGCCAGCAGCGAACGGCGGAACATCATTCGTCCTTCTCCCGATAGAGTTTGGTCACACCCTGGTCGAGCGCCACATCCAGCAGAGCCGGCCCGTCCTGCGACAGCACCCAGCGCAGCGCTTCGTCCAGCGCCTCCGGCCGTTCGGCCCGGGCGGCGGCGCAGCCATGGCCGCGGGCGATCTCGCAGAAATCCAGACCGGGCAGGTCGATGCCCGGCGCGCCCCGCGTGCCCATCACCCGGCTGAAGGCGCGCATGGCGCCGTAGCCGGCATTGTTCAGCACGATGATGGACAGCGGCAGCCGGTGCTGTGCGGCCGTCCACAGCGCCTGCACCGAATACATCAGCGAGCCGTCGCCGATCAGGCAGACAACCCGGGTGCCGGGCCGCGCCAGCGCCACCCCCACCGCGCCGGGCAGGCCGTAGCCCAGCCCGCCGGAGGCCATGGTGAAGAAGCTGCCCCATGCATCGAAGGGGAGCTGGGCGTGCATGGCGGGGCGGTGACTGGGCGCCTCCTCGACGACGACGGCGCCGGGCGGCAACAGCACGCGCAGCCGTGCCAGTACATGCGCGGCGGGCAGCGGAAAGCCGGCAGGCGCGGGGGCGCGGGCGCGCTCCGCCGGCAGCGCCCGGCTGCCTTGCGGCAGCAACGCGGTCAGCGCCGGCAGGCCCAAGCGCAGGCTGCCGGGCACCGCCCGCCCCACCGGCGCCCGGGCCGCCGCCTCGGCATCGGTCGTCAGGTGCCACAGCGCCGCGTCTTGCCGCCATTCGCCCACCACGTGGAAGGTGAAGACCGGCGCGCCCAGCACCAGCACCAGGTCGAAGCCGGCCAGCGCCGCCGCCACCGCCTCGGGCGAAGCGGCCAGGTGGCCGGCGAACAGCGGATGGCTTTCGGGGAAGCAGATCCGGCTGGCGAAGGGGCTGGTCAGGACCGGGGCGCGCAGCCGCTCGGCCAGGGCGACGATGTCGGCGCCCTCCTCGTCGATTTCCGGCCCCGCCACGATGACGGGCCGCGCGGCGGCCCGCAACGCCGCCGCAAGTTCCTCCAGCAAGGCCGGGTCCGGCGCCACGTCGCCCAGAGCAGCCCGCGGGGCGGGGATGGCCGCCGCCTCGCCCCAATCATCCACCGGGATGGACACGAAGACCGGCCCACGTGGCCGCGTCATCGCCACCCGCCAGGCCTGCGCCACGGCCGGTGCCACATCTTGGGCGCGCGCCGGCTCGACCGACCATTTCACGTAGGGTTTGGGGAAGTTGGCGGCCTCGGAGGCACCCAGGAAGGGCTGGTTGGCCAGCAGCGAACGCGCCTGCTGACCGGCCGTGATCACCAGCGGCGCGTTGTTGCGCGCGGCGGTGAAGATGTTGCCCAGCGCATGCCCGACCCCGGCGGCGGAATGCAGGTTGCAGAATGCCGCCTGGCCCGTCGCCCGGGCATAGCCGTCCGCCATGCCGACGACACTCGCCTCCTGCAGGCCGAGCACGTAGCGCAGGTCGTTCGGCCAATCGCCCAGGAAGGGCAGCTCGGTGCTGCCGGGGTTGCCGAACACCGTGGTCATGCCGGTGGCGCGCAGCACCTCCAGCACGGCGTGGCGCACCGTCGTCTCGGGCAAGGGCGGTCCTCCGTTTGCGGCATTCTCGGCTGAGCCTCGCCCCTTCTCAAGGGGGCCGCGGCGGGCCACGTTGGACCAAAGCTGAGGGAAGAACCACCATGATCCATCGCCGCTACGTGCTTGCCAGCAGCCTTGCCCTGCCCGCCCTGGCGCAGCCCGCCGCATGGCCCAATCGCCCCGTGCGCGTCATCGTGCCCTGGCCGCCCGGCGGCTCGACGGACGTGCTAGCGCGGCTAATCAGCGAGGAGCTGGGCCGCCGCCTGGGCCAGAACTTCCTGATCGAGAACCGCCCCGGCGCCGGC
>CAXTJY010000453.1:0-4069 GCA_964244395.1 uncultured Rhodovarius sp. | reverse complement strand
GCAGGATGTGCTCGCGCGTCTGCGGCATCGGCCCGTCGGCCGCCGAGACCACCAGGATCGCGCCGTCCATCTGCGCCGCACCGGTGATCATGTTCTTCACGTAGTCGGCGTGGCCCGGGCAATCGACATGCGCGTAGTGGCGGTTCGCGGTCTCGTACTCGACATGCGCGGTCGAGATCGTGATGCCGCGCGCCTTCTCCTCCGGCGCCTTGTCGATCTGGTCATACGCGGTGAAGGTCGCACCACCGCTCTTCGCCAGCACCTTGGTGATCGCCGCCGTCAGCGACGTCTTGCCATGGTCCACGTGACCAATGGTGCCGATGTTGCAATGCGGCTTATTCCGCTCGAATTTCGCCTTGGCCATGTGCCCACTCCACGCATGAAAACCGTTGCAAAGACCCCGGTAGAACCACCCGCTGGAGCGGGTGAGGGGAATCGAACCCCCGTAGCCAGCTTGGAAGGCTGGTGCTCTACCATTGAGCTACACCCGCGTGCCCGGTGCGGACCGCAAGCTCCTGCCACCAGCCTGCCCGGCGAGCCCGGCTGGGACCGCCCGGAACGGGCTGAGGAAATGGAGGGGGCTGGATTCGAACCAGCGTAGGCGTGAGCCAGCGGATTTACAGTCCGCCCCCTTTAGCCACTCGGGCACCCCTCCGCGGCGACCGGGCGAACCCGGGCAGCAGGTGCGGCGGGTTATGGCGGAATGGGCGGGCGTGTCAACGCGGCGGCGGGCGCATTCCCGCATCGACATCGGGGCGCTGCCGGAACGCGACAACCGTGGCAGTCATCCACAGGCACTGTCATGGAAGCTTCATCGTTCTGAAATCTCCCTTACTTGCAGCGGACCTAGAAGCGGGGCGTTCCAGGGGTGAGCGAATCACCCCCATTACCCGGAGAGATCCCCCCGTGACCCACGGTTTCAACCGCCGCTCCCTTCTGCTGGGCGCCGCCTCGCTCCCCATCGCCACTGCCGCCTGGGCCCAACAGGCCACCATCACCGGCGCCGGCGCCACCTTCCCACGCCCGGTCTATGAGCGCTGGGGCCAGGCGGCGCGGGACGCGCTGAGCATCCAGCTCAACTATCAGTCAATCGGCTCCGGCGGCGGCATCAACCAGATCACCAACCGCACCGTGGATTTTGGCGCGACCGACGCGCCGCTGCCCGAGGCGCAATTGACCGAGCGGCGGCTGCTGCAATTCCCCACCGTCATGGGCTCGGTCGTGCTGATCGTAAACCTGCCCGGCGTGGCCGACAACGCGCTGAAGCTGACGCCGGAACTGCTGACCGATATCTTCCTGGGCCGCATCACCCGCTGGAACGACGCCAAGCTGGTCGAGGCCAATCGCGAACTGCGGCTGCCCAACCTCCCGGTCTCGCCGGTCTATCGCGCCGATGCGTCGGGCACGACCTTCGTGTTCACCACCTACCTGGCGCGGGTCAGCCCGGATTGGCGCGGCGGCCCGGGTGCCGCCACCTCCGTGCAGTGGCCGGTCGGCAACGGTGCGCGCGGCAATGAAGGTGTCTCCAACACCGTGCGCAACACGCCCGGCGCCATCGGCTACACCGAGAACGCCTACGCCACCGTCAACCGCCTGGTCACCACCCAGCTGCGCAACAAGGCCGGCCGCTTCGTGAAGCCGGAGATGGCGAATTTCCTGGCCGCCGCCGCCCTGGCGGACTGGAACAAGCCCGGCTTCGCGGCCGACCTGGTGGACCTGGCCGGCGACGAGACCTGGCCGATCGTCAGCCCGACCTTCATCCTGCTGCCGACCAACCCGGTGGCCGACCGCGTCGCCGCCAGCCGCAACACCATGCGCTTCTTCGACTGGACGATGCGCACCGGCGCGCAGGCGGCCCAGCGCCTCGAATACATTCCGCTGCCCGAGAGCGTGCAGGGCGCCATCCGCGCCAGCTGGTCAGCGGTGAAGGACCCAGCCGGCGCCACCATCGGCTTCCAGGGCTCGTAAGGCCGCAGCGGGGCGGCCCCGGCCGCCCCGCCCCCTTTCCGCCCGCCCACCGAGGAAGCCCGTTTGTCCGACACCGCCCTGCCCACCACACTCCCCACCCGCCGCAAGATCGGCAGCCTGGGTGACAGCGTCTTCGAGGCCATGTGCCGCGGCGCCGGCCTCTTCGTCCTCCTCCTGCTCGGCGCCATCATCCTGACGCTGTTCGTCGGCGGCCTGCCGGCCTTCCGCGAATTCGGCTTCTCCTTCCTCTGGAGCAGCGCCTGGAACCCGGTCGAGGGGCGCGAGAACTACGGCGCCCTCGTCCCGGTGCTGGGCACCATCATCACCGCCATCCTGGCTATCCTGCTGGGCGTGCCGGTGGCCTTCGGTATCGCCTTTTTCCTGACCGAGCTGGCGCCGCCCTGGCTGCGCCAGCCGGTAGGCACCGCCATCGAATTGCTGGCCGCGGTCCCCTCCATCATCTTCGGCATGTGGGGCCTCTTCGTCCTCGTCCCCTTCGTGCAGACCTACATCCAGCTGCCCTTCGGCGAGACGCTGGGCGCGCTGCCGCTGATCGGCGGGCTGTTCCAGAGCACGAATTTCGCCGGCACCTCGATCTTCGCGGCGTCGATGGTGCTGGCCATCATGATCCTGCCCTTCATCGCGGCAACCATGCGCGACGTCTTCAACCAGGTGCCGCCGGTCTACAAGGAAAGCGCCTATGGCCTGGGCGCCACCCGGTGGGAGGTGATGAAGGGCGTCGTCCTGCCCTACACCCGCACCTCCGTCGTCGGCGGCATCATGCTGGGCCTGGGCCGGGCGCTGGGTGAAACGATGGCGGTGACCTTCGTCATCGGCAACGCCAACCGCCTCGCCACCTCGCTGTTCGACCCTTCCAACACCATCGCCTCGGTCGTCGCGATGGAGTTCCCGGAAAGCCTGATGGGCAGCCTCAAGCAATCCTCCCTCCTGGCCCTGGGCTTCCTGCTCTTCGCCATCTCATTCGTCGTGCTCGCGGTCTCCCGCTGGCTGTTGCGGAGCCGCCTCAAGTGAGCATCGCCATCTCCACCCCCACCGACCGGTCGGCTTCCCGCGCCCTGGGCCGCCGCCGCCGCTTCGCCGACCAGGCGGTGCGCATCCTGTGCCTGCTGGCCACCGCCATCGGCCTGTTCTTCCTGGCCTCGATCCTCTTCACCCTGATCGTGCGCGGGCTGGCGGCGCTCGACCTCACCGTCTTCACCCGCGAGTTCGAGCCGACCACCTATGGCGATGCCGAGGCGCCGCGTGGCGGCCTCTACCACGCCATCATCGGTACCCTGATCCAGACCGGGCTGGGCACGCTGATCGGCACGCCCATCGGCCTGCTGGTCGGCACCTACCTGGCCGAATATGCCCGCAACTCGCCGCTGGGCAACGCGGTGCGCTTCGTCTCCGACGTGCTGCTCTCCGCCCCCTCCATCCTGGTCGGCCTGTTCGTCTACCAGCTGGTGGTGCTGCCGATGGGCGGGTTCTCGGGCATCGCCGGCGCCGCGGCGCTGGCGATCCTGGTCATCCCCGTCGTGGTCCGCACCACCGAGGACATGCTGCAGCTCATCCCCAACACCCTGCGCGAGGCGGTGGTGGGGCTGGGCGCGCCGAAGTGGAAGATGATCACGCTCGTGGGCTGGCGCGCCGCGATGTCCGGCATCGTGACCGGCATCCTGCTCGCCACCGCCCGCATCACCGGCGAGACGGCACCGCTGCTGCTGACCAGCTTCGGCAACAATGTCACCAGCCTGAACCTGGGCGGCGCCATGGCCAGCTTGCCCATCGCCATCTACCAGCAGGCCAATTCCGGCTTCCCGGACCTGATCGACATCGCCTGGGCCGGCGCACTCATCGTGACCTTCGGCGTGCTGGCCATCAACATCATCGCCCGCCTGTTGCTGCGCGGCCGCAAGTGACGGAACCGACCCCCATGTCCACGACCGAAACCCCCGCCGGCAGCAGCTTCGGCGGGCTCGAGGCCCGCTCCTCGGCCGCGCTGAACACGCAGTCGCGGATTTCCGTCCGCAACCTCGAATTCGTCTACGGCGCCGGCCTTCCCAAGGCGCTGAAGGGCATCAATTTCGACCTGCCTGAC
>CAXTJY010000452.1:0-4072 GCA_964244395.1 uncultured Rhodovarius sp. | reverse complement strand
CACGCCACGATAAGGCTCCAGGTTGCGGGCAACGAAGGTCAGAAGCCGGCGGCTGCCGCCCACGCGCCAGCTTCGCCGGCTGCCCGACAGCCGGAACACAGCGGCCGGGTCCGGCCGGCAGGCCTCCAGCGGCGCGCCTTCCGGGATGACCCGGATCTTCTCCCGCGCCCAGGCAGGGTAGGTGGAGCGCTGAAATTCCGTGGGCGTTTGGCCGATGGTCGCGGCCTCCAGCCCCAGCAGGTTGACTGCGTTCTTCACCCGCACCTGCGCCCGCTTCTCCGCCGCCATGGGGAATTCGGGGTCGAAATCCACGTCCAGCCCATGCGTGTGGTAGAAGAACTCGAAATAGGCGATGCGCGGCACGTCAGGCCACACATCGGCGAGATGCAGCATCTCGCCCCACCCGTTATGACCGATCACGACGTCGGGCCGCATGCGCAGCGCACCCAGCTTGACCGCCATCTCATAGGCGCCACGGGCGCGGATCATCGCCGATTCGAACTCGACGGCATCGGGCTGGATGCCGGGGGTGGAGCCCATGGCCGGCAGATAGGTCAGCTTGCGGAGGCCCGGGATCTCGTTGGCGTTCGGGCCGGTAATGAAGAACACCTCGTGGCGCTCCCGTTCCAGCAGATGCCGGACATAATGCAGGTACTGGCCAGGGCAGTTCTGGTGCACGAAGAGAAAGCGCATGGCGTCAGGCCCCGTTCATGGCGTCTGGTGCCGAAGCGAACGCTGCAGGTCGGCCACGATTTCGGCATAGGCGTCGGGGTCGGCCAGCTTCACCGGACGATGCCAGGCCAGGAGATTGGGCGCACGGCTAGGATTAAGTCGCAGCAATTCGCGCTTGAGGAACGGGAAGCCCTGACGCAGCAGCGCCAGCCAGAGATCACTGGTCGGGTTCAACGGAATGCGCCGATCTGCGCACCACACCGCACGCTCCGCCATGCGGCTCAGCGTCGCCTCCTCGAAGCTCGCCTTGCTCTCGGCTTCTGCGGTCTCGAGCAATTCCTGCATCGCTTCGATGAGGCCCAAATGGTCCCACACCGCGGCGCAGCGCAGCCCGGCGGCCTGGAATACCGCGGTCATCCGCAACTCGTAGAACCGCACCGCCGCCCATTTCGACTCGAGATTGCGGACTCTGGCCCAGTAGTCGGCGAAGGTGGGGTGAGCCAGCGCGGCAGGTCCGAAGGCCAGGAAGAAGCTCTGCAAATGGAAGCGGTGCTGCCAACTGTCGGTCAAACCCCAGATGTCGGCGGCAGCGAAATCCATCCGCTGAAGGCAGGATTCGAGTTCGCCGAAGGGACCATAGACGCTGTCATTGGCCAGGATCAGCAGCGCCGGGGTGGTCGGCATCGCCGCGATGCCGTCGCGATAAGCGCCGAAATCGTAACCACGGTTGCGCCGCAGCAGCAGCCGGCTGCAGTGCGCCAGCACCCAAGCCTCGCTCTCCGGTCGCAGCGCGCCGGAATTCGTCACCACGATCACGCTCAGCCCAGCCCGATTCAGCGCCGCGAGATAGCGGCGGGTATGCGGCCAGACCTCTCCCCGCCGGTCGAAATGCACGAAGATGCAGATGCGGTCGCTGAGCGGCACCGCGCCGTCGCGATCATGGGTCACCTGATCGGCCACATCGCCGCGGGCACGGAGAAAGGCCAGATCGGCAATGGCCCGGCGCCAGGCACGCCGGGTCACCGACCAGAGCATGCCCGGCAGACGGCGCACCATCATGCGCCGGGCGGCCCCGGCTCGCGTCCCGGCAGCCCGGCCGAAGCCGCGGCCTCTGCGGCGGCGGATAGGATGCCCTCCTGCTCATCCGCGCGGTCCAATAGGCGGCAGCCCAGCAATTCGGACTCCACCGCCGGCCAATACAAATCGTCCGCCACCCCCGGGGAGGAGAGCAGGCGGCCGCGCAGCCGGGCCAGCCCCTCCATCGCCGCGAGGCGATCGCCATCCGGAAGCTGCAGGTCCAGCGCCGCGGCGCAAAACATGACGGATGCCTCGGCGCGCGTCAGCGCGCCCCCCACGAACAGACCTGCGAGCTGAGGCCGAAGAACGGCGGCTTCCGCCAGTGCGCCGGCGTTGACCAAAGTGACGAAGCAATCGGCGGCGATAGCGTCGGCGTGGCTGGCGCCACCGGCGGCACGCAGCGCGGCCAGGCGGGCGACGACGGGTTCTCGCCCCGCGGCGGCAAGGCGAATCAACTCGGCCTCCGCGGCATGGGCGATATCCTCCGCATCCCCGTCATCGGCGCCGATGGCGCGCAGCGCCCCGCGTAGCCGCGCGGCGGCGGCGATGGCGCCCAGGAACCAGGGGCGCGCCGGCTGGCCGGCGTGATGGCATTGCCAACCCCGGGCCAGGGCGATGCCGGCCATTCCTAGCGGTTCGCGAGCTGTCAGCGTGGTCAGGTCGGCATCCCCCTCCCGCGGGGTAAGCAGCGCCGCCAAAGGCCGCCCATACCGCCCCACGCAGGCGGCATCCAGCGCTCCCCAGGCCGCTTCACTATCGGGCGATTGGGCGATCACCTGTTCCCGGTACAGCCGCGCCATGGCGCCCAGGCCCAGGTCGGAGCCGGCAGGCGCCACGCCGGCGAGCTGGCCCAGCCACTCGACATAGGCCACCCGCTCAACCGGCGCCCCGTTTGCGGTCGCTGCATCCCCGGCCACAGCTACCAGCTGCGCGCCGTGCCGCACCACCCGGGCATCGGCGAAGCCGGCCTGGCGCAATGCCCATTCCAGGCTGCCGGCGGTGTGGATCACCAGATGCCAGCCGGCGGAGAGCAGCGGCACCAGCAGCCCCTCGCCAGTATCGGGGCGGATCATCTCGGCCGCCGGCGTGGTCAGCAGCAATGTGCCGCCGGGCCGCAGTGCCTGGCGCAGGGTGGTCAGCATCGCCACGGGATCGGCGATGTGCTCGATGAATTCGGAAGCGTGGATGACATCGGCGGATGCCTGGTCGAGGTCGTCGGCGGCCAGGAAACGGCTTTCGATCGGCAGGTCGAGCTGTGCGCGGCCCTCCACCGCGAAGGGCGAAGGATCCAGCCCCAGCACCTGCCAGCCCAGAATGCGCCGGGCGAAGTCAAGCGACAGGCCGAAGCCGCAGCCGACTTCCAGGTACTGGGTGCCGGCGGGGCGGCCCAGCGCCAGCAGCCGCAGCGCCATGCCGCCGATATTGGCGCCCTGCTGTAAATAGAAGGCCAGTGCATCGGTGCCGCCGGCGGGCATGTCGTCATAGGCGCCGGCCATCGGCCCCTCGAAGGCATGCGCGCCGCACGCCGGGCAGGCGCGCAGCCGCACCCATTCGCCGGAGGGCAGCGAGACACGCAGGATCATCGGCCGCGGCGCGGCGTTGCCGCAATTCGGGCAGGGCGCGACGGGTTCGGCCGGCGTGCCGGGAGTCTGCCACTCGATCATGAGGCACCCTCTAACCGCTGTCCCGCGCCGGTCAATCCGTCAGGTGAACCACAGCAGCCCATCCATCCCGCGCGGCTGCGGCAATTGCTCCTGGGTCAGGCCGGCCCAGGTGAGGCTCACATCGGTGCTGCCGTCGCCGTTCAGGTCGGCATGCACGGTGGCGCCGGTGGCGCCGGCCGCGCCATCCGCGGCCCGCCACTGCATGCGGCTGACCCCCGGGTGCCAGCCCCAGATCACCGCCTGATCGCCGCCATGCCACCCGACGATGGTGTTCCACGCCGCCTGGCCGCCCCGGCCATCGAGGAAGAACACATTGTCGTCGGTGCTGCCCAGCATGAAATTGGAGCCGGGGCCGGCATCGATGACGTCGCGCCCGGTGCCGGGATCGACCGCGTTGCCGCCGCCGTCGAGCTTGATGAAGTCGTTGCCACCGGTGCCGTGCACCACGCTGTTGCCGGCGGTGCTGCGCAGTTCCCATTGCAGGTAGGAGACCGGGCCCGCGTAGCGGGCGGCGATGTCGATCTCTTCCCGGCCGCCCTGGTTGACCCGGAAGACCGGGCTGAGGTCAGTGCCAAAGCGCAGATCGGCCACGTTCAACACAGCGTCGGTGAAGCGCAGGGACTCGATGTTGGTCAGCCGGTCGGTGAAGCCGGCGCCGC
>CAXTJY010000451.1:0-4092 GCA_964244395.1 uncultured Rhodovarius sp. | reverse complement strand
CCTCCGCCTCTCGCGTCAGGGTAGCGTCATGACTCTCCGGGACCAAACACCTAATTCGGCTTGTCGTCCTCCTCGTCTTCCTCCTCCTCGTCGAGTTCGATCTCGAACATGTCCTCCCGCACGGCGGCGAGGCACTGGCGGTAGGTCGAGAGCACCCAGGCGCGGTCGGCGTTGTCCGTCTTATCCTCGCCCTTGGCGATCATGGTCAGCAGCGCCAGCGCGACGGCGGCATCGCTGTCGCCCTCGATTTCGATCTTCATCGCCCTATCCCTTCGTATGGCACCCCGCGCATGTTGGCGGGCACCTGCCGCGCGCCAAGGTGTGCACGTATGACATCTCTTCGGCGGGGGCGTGGAACGGAGCTTCAGGCCCCCGGCAGGGCGCCGATGCGGGTCAGACCGCCCATGTAGGCATGCAGGATCTCGGGAATGGCGACGGAGCCATCCGGCTGCTGGTGCGTCTCCATCACCGCGATCAAGGCACGGCCGACCGCGACGCCGGAGCCATTCAGCGTGTGGACGAACACCGTCTCCTTCCCCCGCTTGAACCGCGCATTCATCCGCCGTGCCTGGAAGGCGTGGCAGTTGGAGCAGGAGCTGATTTCCCGCCACGCCTGCTGGCCGGGCAGCCAGACCTCCAGATCGTAGGTCTTCGCCGCGGCGAACCCCGTATCGCCGGCGCAGAGCAGCATGCGCCGCCAGGTCAGACCCAGCGCGGTCAGAATGGATTCGGCGCAGGCGGTCATCCGCTCATGCTCCGCGTCGCTGTCTTCCGGGCGGGTGATGGAGACCAGCTCGACCTTGTGGAACTGATGCTGGCGCAGCATTCCGCGAGTGTCCCGCCCGGCCGAACCGGCCTCCGAGCGGAAGCTGGGGGTCAGGGCGGTGAAGCGGAGCGGGGTCGTGGGCTCAGGAATGATCTGCTGCGCCACCAGGTTGGTGAGCGGGACCTCGGCCGTGGGAATGAGATATTTGTCACCTGTCTTGAACAGGTCTTCCTCGAATTTCGGGAGCTGGCCGGTGCCATAGAGGGCGGTGGCATTCACCAGGTAGGGCGGCGCAATCTCGGTGTAGCCGTTCGTGCCGGTGTGGGTGTCCAGCATCCACTGGCCGAGAGCACGTTCGAGACGGGCCAGGGCGCCCTTGAGCACGACGAAGCGGCTGCCGGAGAGGCGACCCGCGGTCTCGAAATCCATCAGGCCAAGGGCCTCGCCAAGCTCGAAATGCTGGTGGGCGGAATTGGGCTGGGCGGGCGTGCCATAGCGGTGCAGCTCAACATTGGCTGTTTCGTCGGGGCCATCAGGGACCAGCGGATCGAGAATGTTCGGCAACCCTCGCAAAAGGGGCTGCAGTTCTGCGTCGATCTCCTGAGCGGTCCGAGAAGCGGCTTGGCCGAGCTTCACATCCGCATATTCGATGGAGCGAATGAGCTTTTCTGCCTCCTCGATCCGTCCCTCAGCCTTCAGCGCTCCGACCTGTTTGCTTCGTCTCCTGTCGGTCGCACGCGCCTCCTCCACTTCCCGTGTGAGCTGGCGATTTCGCGAATCAAGTTCGAGGATTGCGGATGCAGTGGGCGGTATAAGGCGCCGCGCGAGCGCGGCGTCGAATAGCTCCGGGTTGGCCCGGACGGCCCGGATGTCGTGCATGCCTCAGACCCTGACCAGTCGCTGGCCCATCTCGATCGTATCGATCTCGCCGTCCCAAAACGCGGTGAGTACCGCACGGTTTGCCGTTATCCAGCGCGATACAGCATCGAGATTGGAGGGAGTGAGCTCACCTTCCAGTAACCTTGGGTCAGGCCGGATGCCGATGACCGCCGCGTCCTCCGGGACCATCCTATCACCGCCGTGTACCGAGACCTTCACCCGCGCATCGTGTCGCGACTCACCCCGTGGGCTGACCCAGACTGTCATCGGCAAGCCGGTGGTTCGCGGATAGAGATTGGCCACTTCGTACAGGTCATCCTCCGCCAAAGGCCCGGCCGGCAGCCTATCCATCACGCCGCCTCGTCCGGCTCGACCTTCGGCGCCATCCACGCGGCCGTCAGGATGGAAATCTCGTAAAGAAGGATCAGCGGGATCGCCAGGCCCGCCTGGCTGATGATATCCGGCGGGGTGATCACCGCCGCCACCACGAACATCCCCACAATGGCGTAGCGCCGCCCCTTGCGCAGGCTTTCCACGTTCAGGATGCCCACTTTGCATAGCAGGGTCAGCAACACCGGCATCTGGAAGGCCAACCCGAAGGCCAGGATCATGTGCATCACCAGCGACAGGTATTCGCTGACCTTCGCCTCCAACTGGATCGCAACGCTGCCGGTTCCCGCCGGGGTTTCGAAGCTGATGAAGAACCGCCAGGCGAGCGGGAAGATGAAATAATAGGCCAGGGCCGCCCCCATCACGAACAGGAACGGCGATGCCACCAGAAACGGCATGATGGCCCGCTTCTCGCTGCGGTAAAGCCCGGGCGCCACGAACAGCCACAGCTGCGTTGCCCACACCGGAAAGCTGAAGAACACCGCGCCGAAGAAGGCCACCTTCAGGTAGGTGAAGAACGCCTCGTAAAGCTGGGTGAAGATCATCCGCCGGTCGGTGCCGGTGCCGCCAGAAGCCAGCGACTGCTGCATCAGAATGTCGGCGAGCGGCTGCGCCAGGAAGCCGTAGATGGCGTTGGAGAAATAATAGCAGACGGCAAAGCAAAGCGCGAAGGCAGCGACCGACCAGAGCACGCGGGTGCGCAGTTCCAGCAAGTGATCCATCAACGGCATCGGCTTGTCGTCGATGGTGTCTTCGACCGGTGTGGGTGCCATGCTGGGGATCAGGCCTGCGTCGTGGCGCGGAACGCGGGGGTGGCGACCACCGGCTCCGGCGCGATGGGGGTGGGCGTCAGGCGGCTGTCATCGGTGGTGAGGGCGGCGCCCTCGCCCACCGGCGCCGGCTCGTCGGCCATGGGCGGCACCAGGTCCGAGGGCGGAGCAGCCGCGGCCTGCACGATGGGCACCACCGGGGCCACCGGGGCGGGGGTGCTGGGCGGCAGAAAGGCCGGCGCATCCGCCAGATCGGCGGCCACCGGCGGCGCGGGCGGCGGCACATAGGGCGCCATCGTCGAAGGCGGGATCATTGCCGGGGCGCCGGGCGTGTTGGCGGCGGTGGCGGGCGGCGTCCAGGCGGGCGTTGTGTAGGTGCCGTCCATCCCGTTCAACGAATTCTTCAGCGAGCCATCGGGATCGACGGTCTTGTCCACCATGCCCTTGAGGTCGAAATTGCGGATGTCGCTCACCGTGCGCCGCACGCTGTGGATCTGATCGCGTACCTCCTGAAGATTCGCTTCCTTCACCAGGTCGTTCGCCTGGCCCTGGAAGTCGCTGAGCATCTTCTTGCCCTTCTGGATCATCGCCGCGATGCCTTTGATGGCATTGGGCAAATCCTTCGGGCCGATGACGACCAGCGCCACCACGGCGATCAGCGCGATCTCGGACCAGGCCAGGTCGAACATCCATACCTTCTGAGAAAAAGAACCGGGCTGCGAATGCGGGCGGGCCGTTTCCCTATCATCCCCGGCTGCATCTAGGAAGCCGGGCGGCGGCAGTCACCCTCCCATCGGCGGAAAGACGAAGGCGCGCTCGGCATCGATGGCCAGGCTCACCGCCTCGCCCCGCCGCAGTGCCATCCCCGGCGGCAGCCGGGCATGGACGTGCAGCATGTGCCCCTCCCCATCCAGAACCGCCAGATGGGCCATGGTGGTGGCGCCCATCAGCCGGCAGGCCTCGACCTGGGCCGGGGCGCCAACCCCCGCCGGCAGCACCCGCAGCCCCTCGGGGCGCAGCAGCAGGCGGGCGGGGCCGTCAGGCATCGCGGCGGGCAGGTCGCCCAGCGCGCTGTGCGCCTGGCCGCCCCGGACCATGGCCGGCACCTCGTTCACCTCGCCCAGGAAGCGGGCGACGAAGGGGCTGCGGGGGTGAAGGTAGAGTTCTTCCGGCGTACCGATCTGCTCCACCTGCCCGTCGCGCATCAGGGCGATGCGGTCGGCCATGAACATCGCCTCTTCGGCGTCGTGCGTCACGATGAGGGCGGGGATGCCGGCCTGCTGAAGC
>CAXTJY010000450.1:527-4093 GCA_964244395.1 uncultured Rhodovarius sp. | reverse complement strand
TGGCAGCTCAGCGGCGGCATGCAGCAGCGCGTGGCCATCGCCCGTGCGCTGGCGGCCGAGCCCGCTCTGCTGCTGATGGACGAACCCTTCTCGGCGGTGGACGCGCTGACCCGGCTGGATCTGCAGAATCTCATCCTGGATATCCAAGCCAGCCGCGCGCTCACCATCCTGCTCGTCACGCATGATGTGGAGGAGGCCATTTATTTGGCTGATCGGGTAGCCCTGCTGTCGGCGCGGCCGACCAGCCTTACCCGCATCGTGGAAACCCACCTGCCGCGCCCGCGCCACGCCATCGCCACGCGCGAGGACCCGCGCTTTCTGGCGCTGCGGCACGATCTGCTGGCAAGCCTGATGGCGCGGGCATGACGGACGGGATCGCAACGCCTGCCCTGCCTTCGCGCCGGGGGCAGCCCTGTGGCCGCCAAGCGATGGCGCCATGGGTCGGCGCATGAGGGCCTGGCCAGGCCTTGTCGTACTGGCGTCGATCCTCGCTGGCATCGAGGCAGCGGTCGACCACGGCCTCATCCGTCGCGCCCTGCTGCCGCCGCCCTCCGCCATCGGTCCGGTGCTGTGGGCTCTGCTGGCTTCCGGGGCCTTCCTCGAACCGCTTCTGGCCACGCTCCGCCTGGTCTTTGTGGGCTTCGCCCTGGGGTCGGCGCTCGGCATCGCGCTCGGTCTCGCCATGGGCTGGTTCGCCGCGGTCCACCGCCTGCTGGAGCCGCTGGTCGAGCTGCTGCGCCCCATTCCGAAGGCCGCGCTGGTGCCTGCCCTGATGCTCTTTCTCGGCATCGGCGATGCGATGAAGATCACCTCCGTCACCCTCGCCGTCCTCTTCCCCGTGCTGCTCAACACCCTGCAAGGCGTGCGCGGGACCGACCGCGTGATGCTCGACGCAAGCCGGACCCATGGCTGGCCGACGCGGCACATCCTGCTTCACCTCGTGCTGCCGGCCGCGCTGCCCTACATTCTGGCCGGGATGCGCATTGCATTGGGGCTGGCTTTGGTGCTGGCCGTGCTGTCGGAGATGCTGACCGGGCAAGGCGGGCTGGGCTTTCTCATCCTGGACATGCAGCGCAGCTTCCTCATCCGGCAGATGTACGCCTGGGTGGTCATCCTGGCGGTGCTGGGGCTGGCCCTGAACAGCCTGTTCCTGTTCGCCGAACGCCGTGCCCTGCACTGGCAACGCAACCCTTGAAGGAGTTCTCCATGCTCGCCCGCCGCACATTGCCCTTTTTGACGCTGCCCGCACTTGCCCAGGCGCCGACGCGGCTGCGCGTTAGCGTCATCCCGGTGCTGGACGTGGCGCCGCTGCATGCCGCCATCAGGCAGGGCTACTTCGCCGCCGAGGGGCTGGAGATCGACACGTCGACCACCGCCGGCGGCGCGACCGGCCTTCCGGGCCTGGTCGCTGGCCAGTTCCGCGTGGTCTTCTCCAACACCGTCTCGATCATGCTGGGGGTGCGGGAGGGGCTGGATTTCCGCTTCGTCTCCGGCGCCACCCGCGGCACCGAGACGCCGCCCGACATCTTCGCCGTGATGGTGCGGCGCGGCTCCGGCATCCGCACCGGTGCCGACCTGGCCGGCAAGCGGCTTGCGTCTAACACCCGCAACAACATCGTCTGGCTGCGCGGCATGGCCTGGGTGGAGCGCACCGGCGGCGACTGGCGGCGCGTCACCACGGTGGAGGTGCCCTTCCCGCAGATGGCCGATGCGCTGGCCGGCGGGCAGGTGGACGCCGCCATCCTGAGCGAGCCCTTCGTTGCCGGCGCCATGGCCACGCATGCCGACAGGCTGGAGCGCATCGGCTGGCCGATCAGCGAGACGGCGCCGGGCGGCACCAACGCGCAATACGTGGCGATGGCCGACGACCTGGCCCGCAACGGCGAGGTGTTCGACCGCTTCGGCCGCGCCCTGCATAAGGGGGTGGATTGGGTGAATGAGCGCCGCGGCCAGCCCGCGCTGCTGGAACTGATCGCCGAGTTCTCCCGCGTGCCGGTGGATCGGCTGCGCCAGGTCGCGCTTCCCGCCTACCCGAAGAATGTCACACCGGCGGAGATCGACACGCTGGTCGAGACCATGACGCGCTACGGCCTGGGCGGCCGCTACCCCGCCTCTTCCAGCCTGATCTTCCGCAGCGCGGCCTGATGCGCCGGGGGGCCGGCGAAGCGTGACCCGCTTCAGCGGCGCAGGCCTTGTCGCAGCACTCCTGCTGCTGTGGGAGGTTTCGGCCCGGGCGGGCTGGGTGGACAGCCCGAACTGGCCGCCGCTCAGCACCGTGCTGGCGGCGCTGTGGCATGACATCCGCAGCGGCGAGCTGCCCGCCCTGGTCGGTGGCACGCTTTGGCGGATGGCGGCAGGGCTGGCCGCGGGCTCCGCCGCCGGCATCGCGCTGGGCATGCTGTTCTCGCTCATCCCCGTCACGCAGCGGCTGCTGGGCGTGACGGTGGAGTTGATCCGTCCCATCCCCATCCCGGCCATCATTCCACCTCTCGTCCTCTTTCTGGGCCTCGACAACACGATGAAGGTGACCGTGGTGGCGCTGACCGCCTTCTTCCCGCTGCTGACCAACACCATGCAGGGCATCCGCGCCGTCGAGCCCGATGCGGTCGCCATGGGACGCAGCTTTCGCGTCCCCGCCTGGCGGCGCGCCACCGGCATCATCCTGCCGGCCTGCCTGCCTTATGTCTTCGCGGGTCTGCGCGTGGCGCTGGGCCTGGCGCTGGTCGTTACCGTGGTGGCGGAGATGATCGCCGGCGAGCAGGGCATCGGCCACTACCTGGTGCTGATGCAGTTCGCCGGCCGCGCGCCGGAGGTCTATGCCTCCGTCATCCTGCTGGCGGCGCTGGGCTATGCGCTGAACCGCGGCTTCCTGGCGGTGGAACGGCGGGCGCTGCACTGGTGGTTCGCCCAGGGGGCTTAGCCAGGGGGCTTAGCCAGGGGGCTTAACCCCGGAGCTTAGCCAGCGGGCTTAGCCAGTTGAGGCGTAGCCAGCCCGGAGGCAGCCGCACTCCGCCGTCGCTTGACGCACGGATTGCCGCCGCGCAACCTTTTTTAAAGTCGGGGATGCGGACATGGCCAGCTTTGTCGCCAACAACAACGCTGGCATCAACATGCGCAACCTGTGGCCGGGCGCCGGTTTCGCCAACATCGTCACAGACGTCGCGACGACGCCCACCACGTATATCGTCGAACTCGATACCGGCATTCGGTTGATCTACACCGGCACCGGATTCACCTTTTCCGGCTCCCTCCCAACCGGGGGAACGTACACCTCGATCGAAATGCGCAGCAACGCGGGCGCCACGCTGGACGGCACCTTCACCACGGGGGCCGGCGGTGCGCTGCTCACCAACATCTTCAGCAGCACGGACTACTATCAGAACACCGCATTGCTGGGTGGGACCAGCACCATCGCGGGCCGCACGGGCGCGGACCGTCTGCTGGGCGGGGACGGCAATGAGAACATCACGGCCAGCGGCGGCGACGACACGATCAGCGCGGGCGCGGGCAACGACACCATCGACGGCGGGGCCGGCCTGGACACGCTGGCCGACCTCATCTTCACC
>CAXTJY010000450.1:0-517 GCA_964244395.1 uncultured Rhodovarius sp. | reverse complement strand
CGATATCGGCTCGCACGACCTTATTGATCGAGGAAGCGTCGACGTCGATGTGAATTTCCAGGGCCTGCAAGGGGAAGGAAGCTGGGGCAGCATCTCGAACGTCGAATCCCTGGGCGGGTCCGCGAGCAACTTCACCACCGGCTCGGGCGATGACGTCATCGTCACCGGCATTACGAGCGACTTCGCCGGCGTGGCCGATACCATCTTCACGCAGGACGGCAGGGATACCGTAACGGTCGTCTATGGCGACGACTTCATCAATCTGGGCGCCGGGACGGACCTGCTGATCGTGGACTACCGCCACAATTCGGTCGGCTTCGTGTCCGGCATCGACGTCAGCAATCCGGCCGAGATCAGCGGCTTCATCAGTGATGGCGAGGCGGGCGCGGCGCTGGACCGCGTGAACTTCAGCGGCGCTTCGTTCTTCTTCATCCTCGGCGGCTCGGGCGGCGACGACTTCAAGGGCGGCGGCGGCGGCGACACCATCCAGGGCAATGCGGACAACGACACCATCGAT
>CAXTJY010000449.1:704-4100 GCA_964244395.1 uncultured Rhodovarius sp. | reverse complement strand
GCGAGCGAAAGTGGGGCCGCATCATCAACGTGCTGAACATCGGCGCCAAGGCGCCCGCCGCCACCTCCACACCCACCAGCGTGTCGCGCGCCGCCGGCATGGCGCTGACCAAGGCGTTGGCCAATGAATACGCGCCGGACAACGTGCTGGTGAACGCCCTGCTCGTCGGCATCATCGAGAGCGACCAGTGGGTGCAGCGCCATGCCAAGGAGCAGCGCAACATCAGCTGGGAAGAGTGGAAGGCCGAGCAGGGCAAGCCCGTGCCCATGGGCCGCATCGGCAAGCCGGAGGAATTCGCGGCGCAGGCGCTGCTGCTGTGCAGCGAGATGGGCGGGTACACCACGGGCGTGGCGATCAATATCGATGGTGGACGCAGCCCAGTGGTGTGAGAAAGGTCGGGAGCAGGTTTCAAAATGCCGAACTGAGCTCAGGTCGATAGTATATAATTCCAGTTCATATATTAAGGCACAGCCTCGTTTTTTGTTGACGTCTTACTCCACCAAGTTTAAGGCAGTTCGGCTAACGCAGCTGTTAGGGCGAAGTTGCTATTTGCCATTGTGGCGGAAAGGAGGCGCGAGGCGGACAAGCAACGTCTTTGATAAATGGCTGCGGTCGTCCTAGATCTAGGAGTGGCGCCATGAAAGTGTATTTTAGCTGGAGGCCGTTGTGGCCTCAAAGCATACAGTAGGTCCTATTAGTTTTAAGTATGGTACGATCGAATATGTAGGTACCGCTGATGGGTTCCGAGATATATCCCGTATCGTTTTTGTTTCTGCCCTAGCTAAGGGTGTTGTTGCTTTAATTAAGTGGATAGGGTTGATCCTGGCGGTTACCTGGATCGGTACGTAGATGGCTTTCTGTAATATCTGAGCAGATGGACTTGATTTATTTTTGAACGTTTGGCCGTATGGCTGGATAAGCGCTCTGCGGTGCACCGCAGAGCGCTTTTTTTATGAATTTGTATACTGCGCCCTATTCAGTCGATCCTCAACAATCTGCCTGTTAACGGGGCAATTATGCCTCGTGGGTCTTTGATAAGTAAGCTTGACACGCTTCCGGGTCGGACGGTCCTCAGGCATCGAGAGGATTAGAGGGAGTATCTCCGATGGCCGGCGCGCCCACAATAGCAATCCTCACTGATCCATGCTCCTGCGGCCGCCGCCACGCCGGCTTCGCCTGCGACACCCCCGCCGACGGCACCGGCCCCCTAGGCCAGGCCGTGGACGAGGCGGTGCTGCGCGCCACCTTCCGGCACGAACCGACCCGCCGCGCCATGCTCGCCACCTTCGGCGCCGCCACCCTGCTCGCCGCCATCGCCGACCAGCTACCGCTGGGCATCGCCCGCGAAGCCTTCGCCCAGACCTCCGCGACGCCCGAGAAGCGCGACCTCAAGATCGGCTTCATCGCCATCACCTGCGCCACGCCCATCATCATGGCCGACCCGATGGGCTTCTACCGCAAGCACGGGCTGAACGTGGAAGTCATCCGCACGGCGGGCTGGGCCGTGATCCGCGACCGCGCCATCGCCCGCGAATTCGACGCCGCCCACATGCTGGCCCCCATGCCCGTCGCCATGTCCCTTGGCGTCGGCGTCGCCAGCCCGCAGCCCTGGGCCGTCGCCGCCATCGAGAACGTCAACGGCCAGGCCATCACCCTGGCCAACAAGCACCGCGACAAGCGCGATCCGAAGGATTGGCGCGGCTTCCGCCTGGCGGTGCCGTTCGACTTCTCGATGCACAACTACCTGCTGCGCGCCTACCTGGCCGAGGCCGGGCTGGACCCGGACCGCGACGTGCAGATCCGCAGCGTGCCGCCGCCCGAAATGGTGGCCAACCTGCGCGCCGAGAACATCGACGGCTTCCTGGGGCCGGACCCGTTCAACCAGCGCGCGGTGTTCGACGGCGTCGGCTTCATCCACACCCTGACCAAGACGATGTGGGACGGCCACCCCTGCTGCGCCTTCGCGGTGCCGGCGACGATGCCGCGAGAAATGCCGAACACCTTCGCGTCCCTGATGCGCGCCATCGTCGAGGCCACCGCCTATTCCAACAACACGGCGAACCGGCGCGAGGTCGCCGCGGCCATCGCCGGCCCCAACTACCTCAACCAGCCGCAGACCGTGATCGAACAGGTGCTGACCGGCACCTTCGCCAACGGCCTGGGTCAGGTCGAACGCGTGCCGGACCGCGTCGGCTTCCAGCCCTTCCCGTACCATTCCATGGCGATCTGGATCCTCACCCAGATGCGCCGCTGGGGCCAGCTGACGCGCGAGGTGGACTACGCCGCCGTCGCCAACCAGGTCTTCCTGGCGCTCGACGCAGGGCGGGCCATGCGCGAGCTGGGACTCGAAGTCCCCACCAACCCGATGCGCACCGAACGCATCCTGGGCCGCGACTTCGACCCGGCGCAGCCCGACGCCTACCTCGCCAGCTTCGCGATCCGCCGCTGATGCAGCGTGAGGTTCCAGCCTGGAAAGCGTGGCTGCTTTCCTTCGTCATCCTGGCGGCGTTCCTCGGCGCATGGGAGTTGGCGCTGCAGGGGGCAGGGCAGGGCAGCGGCCCGGCGCTGGACCCGGAATATGCCGCGCTGGTGGGCCAGGCCGCATCCACCGGCGGCCAGACGCCGATGCCCAAGCCTAGCGAGATCGGCCGGCGCCTGTTTCAACTGCTGAGCGACCCTTTCTACATCCGCGGCCCGAACGACCAGGGCATCGGCATCCAGATCGCCTGGTCGCTGGGCCGCGTGCTGCTGGGCTTCGGCATCGCCGCCATGGTCGCCATCCCGCTCGGCTTCGCCATCGGCATGTCGCCGCTGTTGAACGCGGCGCTGAACCCCTTCATCCAGGTGCTGCGGCCCGTCTCGCCGCTGGCCTGGATGCCGCTGGCGCTGTTCACCATCCAGGACAGCTCGATCTCGGCGGTGTTCGTCATCTTCATCTGTTCAATCTGGCCGATGCTGCTGAACACCGCGTTCGGCGTCTCGGCCGTGCGGAAGGAGTGGCTGAACGTGGCCCGCACGCTGGAGGCCGGCACCTGGCGCACCGCTCTCCGCGTCATCCTGCCCGCGGCGGCACCGACAATCCTGACCGGCATGCGCATCTCCATCGGCATCGCCTGGCTGGTGATCGTGGCGGCGGAGATGTTGGTGGGCGGGACGGGGATTGGCTATTGGGTGTGGAACCAGTGGAACAACCTCAGCATCGCCGACATCTGCATCGCCATCCTGATGATCGGGTTGGTGGGGCTGGCGCTGGACAGGTTGCTGGGTTTGGCCGCGCGCGCCGTGGCGTGGCAGGAATGAGCGACGTCTCCGCAATGGCCGGGCTTGACCCGGCCATCTCCCAACGTTGGGGTGCGCCTGCCAGCAGAGATGGCTGGATCCAGCCCTGCCATAAGG
>CAXTJY010000449.1:0-694 GCA_964244395.1 uncultured Rhodovarius sp. | reverse complement strand
CGCCGAGGAAGCCGGCGAAGATGGCCGCGCCAAACCCCGCCATACCAAGGGGAGCGCGAACCATGCCTGAAGGACTCTCCCCGGCGGAACCGGCCGTGAGCACCAGACCCTACGTCCAGGTCGAAGGCATCGCCCGGAAATTCCCCGGCCTCACCGTCTTCGAGAACGTCTGGTTCGGCGTGAACCGCGGCGAATTCGTCTGCCTCGTCGGCCATTCCGGCTGCGGAAAGACCACCATCCTGAACATCCTCGCCGGCCTCGACGCGCCCTCCGAAGGCGTCGTCCTCGCCGACGGCCGGGAAATCTCCGGCCCCTCCCTGCAGCACGCCGTCATCTTCCAGGGCCATGCTTTGATGCCCTGGCTCACCGCCGAGCAGAACGTCGCCTTCGCCCTGGGCTCCAAGCATCGCGACTGGCCACGCCACAAGCTCGCCGCCGCCGCCCGCGAAGCCCTGGCCAAGGTCGGCCTCGCCGGCGCCACCGGCAAAAAGCCGTCCGAACTCTCCGGCGGCATGAAGCAGCGCGTCGGCATCGCCCGCGCCTTCGCCATCGAACCCAAGATGATGCTGATGGACGAACCCTTCTCGGCGCTGGACGCGCTGACCCGCGGCTCGCTGCAGGAGGAGGTCTCGCGCCTTGTCACCGAGGCCGGGCAGACCGCCTTCATGATCACCCACGACGTGGACGAGGCCAT
>CAXTJY010000448.1:2790-4126 GCA_964244395.1 uncultured Rhodovarius sp. | reverse complement strand
ATCGTCGCGCCATACCTGGTCGCCGCGGACATAGAGCTGGAAAATCTTGGGGCCTGTCGCCGCCTCGGCGGTCTCCTCGATGCCGGGCTGGCTGACGCTGCTGAGCATGAAGGGCACGCCATAAGCGCCGGCGCCCCGCGCGACCGAGGCACCGCCGCCGGCCTCGAAGGACTCCAGGGAGCCGACCGGGGCCAGCACGACCGGCATGCGGATGCGGTGGCCGAAGAAGTCAGCACCGGCATCGACGCGCGACACGTCGGTCAACACGCGCGGCCGCAGCGCCACCATGTCCAGCGCGGCGCGGTTGCGGGCGAGGGTTGTCTCGCTCTCGGTACCGCCGATCAGATAGTCCCAGGTATTCTGGTTGAGCTTCTTGCGGGCTTCCTTGATGAATTCGTGCAGGACTTCGTACTTCTGGCCGGTGTCCTGGTGGTTGATCCGTCCGCTCATATCGGCCCTCCTTAGCTTTGCGGATCAGGCTATGCGCGGCATGGTGGTCCGTCCAGTTCGAGGGAGCACATCATGAAATGGTCGAAGCGGCGGGAGGCGGCGCGGGCGGTGCTGACCGGGTCGGCCTGCATCCATCCGGCGTCGGTGCATGACCCGCTGACGGGGCGGATCGCGGAGGAAATCGGATTCGAGCTGGGGATGTTCGCGGGGTCGATCGCGTCGCTGACGGTGCTGGCGGCGCCTGATCTCATCACGCTGACGCTCACGGAATTCGCCGAACAGGCGCTGCGCATCAATCGGGCCTGCTCGCTGCCGCTGGTGGTGGATGCGGACCATGGCTACGGCAACGCGCTGAACGTGATGCGGACGGTGGAGGAACTGGAAGTCGCCGGCGTGTCCGCCATGTCGCTGGAGGATACGGAGCTGCCGCGGCCGTTCGGCGCACCGAAGCCACGGCTGATTTCGCTGGAGGAAGGCGTGGCCAAGGTGCGCGCCGGGCTGGCGGCGCGCGTCGATCCGTCGCTGGCCATCCTGGCCAGGACCGGCGCGTGCAACATCACCGGTCTGGAGGACGCGCTGGTGCGGGCGCGGGCCTATTGCGCCACGGGGGCGGATGGGCTGTTCCTGACCGGCGTGACGACGCGGGCGGAACTGGATGCCCTGGCCGAGGTGGCGACGCTGCCGCTGATCCTGGGGACGCTGAGCCCGGCCATCGCCGACCGCGACTACCTGGCCAGCCGCGGCGTCCGGATCGCGTTGCAGGGGCATCTGCCGATCCAGGCGGCGATCGCGGCCGTGCACGCGACCTTGCGGGCGCTGCGCGACGGCAAGGACCTGATCCACGGCGGTTCCGAGATTGCGATGATCGACGCCGGACTCGGCCTCG
>CAXTJY010000448.1:0-2780 GCA_964244395.1 uncultured Rhodovarius sp. | reverse complement strand
GCGACCTTGCGGGCGCTGCGCGACGGCACGCCACCGGCGCAGGTGGCCGGGATGCCGCCGGCGGGGTTGAGCCGCATGGCGTCGCGCGAGGCGGAGCATGCGGCCTGTACGGGGATGTTCCTGGGATAGCCGCGGCCGAAGATCAAACCGCGCGAATGGCGCCGCCCGCCGGCCCCTTCGGTTCCTGGGCGGACGGGCTGGGCCCCGCCGAAGTTAAGGCGCCGGTAACCCGGCCGCGCCAGGCTGGCCGCGTCCCTGGGAGCGGCCGCATCGATGTTGGATCTGTCCGCCAGGCGTCCGGCACTGATCTATGGCGGCTGGGCATTGCTCGGCCTGGTCGTGATAGCCGCCAATGTCGCCTATCTGCGCAGCGTCCGCGCCTATGAATGGAGCGCCAGCTTCGAGCGGGCGGAAACCACCGCGGAGCTGATGGAACAGGCCCTGCTGCGCAGCGCCGACGGCGTCAGCTCGGTGCTGAACTTTGCGCAGACCAGGGTCGAGCTGGGCCGCGAAGGCGCCATCGAGGCCGCCGCAGCGCTGGATCGCCGCCTGCAGGACATCATCGACGAACAGCGTTTCGGCATTCGCGGCATCGCCTCGGTGCGGCTCGACGGCATCGTGGACTGGTCGCCTTCTGGCGCCTTCGTGGGTCGGCCGGTGACCGAGCGGGAACGGTTCGCCGTGCTGGGGCAGGCGACACGCCAGACCCTGGCGATCTCGCCGCCCTTCATCAGCCAGTTCAGCGGGCAGTGGATCATCACCGCGGCGCGCAGCATGCATGACGACCAGGGCCGCATCACCGGCATCGTCGTGGTCGGCTTCGACCCGATGCAGCTCAACCGCCTGCTGCACACCGTGGCCGGCAGGCCGGAACGTTCGCTGGTCATCCGCCAGATCGCCGATGGCCGGGTGCGGGGCGCCAGCCACGACGCGCATCGGCGCATGGCGGCACCGCCCGAACCCCGCCACCACGTGGTGCTGGCGGCCAGACAGGCCGAGGCGGGACGCCTGCAATACATCTCCGCACTCACCGGCAGGCCGGTGATGACGGCGTTCCGGACGGTGCGCGGGCGGGACATGGTGGTGTACGCGGCGTTCGACGAGGCGGCGGCGATGGCGCCCTACCGCCGCATCGCCAGGCCGGTGATCGCGGCAGTCCTGCTCTACCTGCTGTCCAGCCTTGTGATGGCGGCGGCCTGCGACCGCAACGCCCGGCTGCGCCGCAACCTGCACGCACTGGCGACGCTCGATCCACTGACCGGGCTGCACAACCGGCGCTCGCTGGAGGAGCGGATGCGCGGACACGGGCGCGAAGAATTCGCCTGCCTGCTGTTCGACATCGATCACTTCAAGAGCATCAACGACCGCTTCGGGCATGGCTGGGGCGACCAGGTGCTGCGCGACGTGGCGTCCCTGCTGCGGGCGGAGGTTCGTGCCGGCGACATCGTCTGCCGCTGGGGGGGTGAGGAGATGCTGGTGGTGCTGCGCAGTTGCGATCAGGCAGCGGCCCAGCTGCGCGCGGAGGCGCTGAGCCTCGGCATTCAGCAACTCTACGACGAGGCTGCCCGCGTCACCGTGTCGGTCGGCGTTGCCTGCTTCCCTGGCGATGGCGACACGCTGGAGGCGATCACGGCCCTGGCCGACGCCGCGCTGTACCGGGCCAAGCGGGGCGGCCGCAACCGGGTGATGCTGGCGGAGGCATAGGGCCCGTGGACCGTGGGCCCGCGGGTGCGTCCCGCGGGCGTTTTCCCTCACCGGCCGGTTTGGGTGCCAAAGCTCCGCGGGCCCGTCCGGTTGACCGGCCGGGGGGGCAGTTCCATGTTTCCAGCACCGGCCGGTAGAGCCGAAGGCGGAAGGAACATCCCCATGACAGCCCAGGCGGGGTTTCAGCCGGCGACGCGCAAGGCGGGCGCGCTCGGCATCCATTCGATCGGCGAGTTCGTGCTGTCGGTGCCCGACATGGCGCCGGCCCAGGATTTCTATTCGGCCTTCGGATTGGATGCGCAGGCCAGCGGCAACCAGCTCGCCTTGCACACCGCCGGCGACGGCTATCGCTGGGGCCGGGTGGTGGAGGGCGCGCGCAAAGGCATGCACCACATCGCCTTCCATTGCTTCGAGGAGGATCTGCCGCGCTTCCGCGCGCATATCGAGGCGCTGGGCGAGACGCTGCTGGACCCACCACCAGGCTTCGACAGCAACGGGCTGTGGCTGCGCGATGCGGATGGCATGTTGGTGGAGATCAGAGTTGGCCAGAAGACCTCCCCGGACGCGAAGGCGCCGCTGGGCATGGCCGAGAGCGAGACAGGGCTGCGCAATGCACCGTATCGCCGCCACGCCGTGCGGGAGGTGCCGCGAAGGCTCAGCCACATCCTGATGTTCTCGCCGGACATCGAGAAGTCGATGGCGTTCTATTCCCGGGTGCTGGGGCTGCGGCTGTCTGATCGGTCGGGCGATGTGGTGGCGTTCATGCACGCCATCCATGGCAGCGACCACCACGTCATGGCCTTCGTAAAGTCGAACGCGCCGGGGCTGCATCATCTGTCGTGGGATGTGCCGTCGATCTCCGCCATCGGGCTGGGGACGATGCGGATGGCGGAGAAGGGCTTTTCGCATGGGTGGGGTTTCGGCCGGCACGTGCTGGGCTCCAACTACTTCCACTACATCCGCGACCCTTGGGGCTCCTGGTGCGAGTACTCGGCCGACATGGACTTCGTGCCCGCGGAGATGGAGTGGGATGGGCTGGACCATGCGCTGGAGGATGGCTTCTGCCTCTGGGGGCC
>CAXTJY010000447.1:0-4137 GCA_964244395.1 uncultured Rhodovarius sp. | reverse complement strand
CGCCCGGCGGCCAGGCCACCACCAGGCGCAGCGGGCGGTCCGGAAAGCCCTGGCCCAGCACCGGGCGAAGCCCGAGCAGCGGCGGCGCGGCGAGCCCGGCCAAGACAAGCGTGGCGGTGCGGCGATTCATGGACGTTCCCTTGGCTGCATTGCCGCAACATCTGCGGAAGCTTGCGCCCGGAAGCAAGCCCCGCCACCACGTTCGGCCCGTCCGGGGCTTGACGCGGCATGGAACAATCGTGGATGGACCGGCACACCCATCGCCCCGCATGCAGCCTTTCCCGCGCGGTGGGCCGCGTCCGGCGCGACCCCGAATTCGCTGCAAGAAGGGTCAATGACCGCGTTTCCGGCCCCTGAACCCGCCGTCCTGGCGCTGCTGCACGGCCTGGCCGGGCGGGCGGCGAACAGCCGGGACTTCGCCGAGGCCAGGGCCGCGGTGGATGCGGCGCTGGCTTGCGCGCCTGAGTGGGCGGATTTGCTCTCTCTCAAGGCGCATATCGATCTGGCGCAGGGCCGCCTGGCCGAAGCCCTGGCCACGGCGCAGCGGGCAGCGCAAGGCGGCCGCGGCGACCTGATCGTCATGGTACAGGCCAGTGACATCTTGCAAAAACAAGGCCGTGTCCTCCAGAGCCGGAAGCTTCTCGAAGCCGTCCTGAGCCGGGACCCATCGCATGTCGAAGCGCATGACCGGCTGGCCTGGAAGGCGTTCATCCTGGGTGACCCGGAAGCCACGATCCGCCATGTCCAGCTGGCCATCGAGGGCGGGCTGACGGGCCGCGACCACGTGGCTGGCTGGGGTGTCGGCGCCGCTCTGCTATCCGCCGATTTCGCGGCCGCGCGGCGGATGGCGGGACATGTTGCCGACGCCGAATGGCGGGCCAGCCTCGAACGCCAGTGCCTCGCTGAGGAGGCTGCCTGGACCCTCGGCGCCGCTGGCATGGAATCGGCCGCGCCAGTGGGGGGATGGGAGGCCCCGATCCGCGCGGCGGAGGCGGCAGGCGACACCGTGCTGGGCAGCGTCCTCATCCGCCAGGCACTGCGTTCCGGGGCTACCAGCTTCGCCGAGCTGGAATTCATCCGCCATTTCGCCGACCACTTCCCCGATAGCGGACGGATGGCGAGTTGGGCGGCCGGCGCCATGTACCGGCGCTGGCCCAACCAGGCCGCGTCGCAGTGGTTCGTGGCCGAGACCCTGATGTATGCCGGGGCCTATCCCGATGCGGTCGACCTGCTTCTCGGCTTATCGCGGAGCGGCTTCATGCCAGCCCTCACCCTGCGCGCGCTGACCTTCTGCGCCGCTTTCGGCGCGATGGCCCCGGATCAACTGCTGCGCGTCGCCGACGCACTGCGGCCAAGCCTGCCCGACCCGGCCCTCGCCGATTACAGCGCGGCCTTCGCGACCGGGCACCGGGCGCGGCAGGCACCGCCCGGCTCGACGGACCAGCCTTTGAAGGAGGCCTGGCATCGGCTCCGCCGGTCCTATCGCGCCCCGCTCTACCGCAAGCCGCACATCGCGCTCTGCCTCTCTGGCCAGCTTCGCGGCTTCGAGCAGGCCTGGGCTGAGACGCGGCGCGCCCTGGCTGGCTGGGACGTCACCATTTTCGTCGCGACGTGGGCCGATGTGGGCGCCGGCGCCGGGGCACAGTCGGTCGTCGACCGCCTGCTGCCGGCCTCGATGCTCGATGGCGTACCGGCTTCCCTGCGCGCGCTGGACGTCTTCTCGGCCGCTTTCCCGATCTGTGCCGCCGCGCTGCGGGCCGGCGCAAGGGTGACCGCCGAGGGGCTGCGCGAGTTTTTCGGCACCGACCACGTCGAGGTCGCCGACGAGTCGGCGTTCGAAACGGCTCATCGGGGGCGGCCCGGCATGCTGTTCGGCGGCTCGCTCAACCAGGCCAAGATGTTCTTCAGCCTGCATGCCGCCTTCGAGCAGCGGCGCCGCTTCGAGGAGGCGCATGGCAAGGTGTTCGACGCAGTCATCAGGTTGCGCTGCGACAAGGGGCTGCTGCATCTCGCCGACGAGGATGTGGAGAAGGTGCTGGGCACGCAGAAGATGCTGGTGGATTACTGCCTGATCGACGGGGTCAGTGACCAGTTCGGCCTCATGGATTCCTGTACGGCTGATCTTTATGCCGGGATATGGCCTGCATTCGTCCGCCACGGCGGGCCGGGCTGGGTGCCGGGCGGCACCGGGCGCTTCCAGGAATTCCTGCTGGCCGAGCATCTCATTCACGAAGGCGTCGAGTTCGAGCGCCTGCACGGCACGCGCCTCACCAATACCCTTTCGGTGCAATTGCCGATCGAGCGGATTGGTCAGCTGATCGCCGAGGACCTTGCCGTCGGCGGGCCGCGAAGCGAGACGCAGGCGATCGTGGCCGCGGCCTGCGCCGCCGCTCTGGCCGGGGCCGGACCGCAGCACCACGCGCTGGTGGAACAGCTGCGCGGTGGCGCCATGCCGGATCAGGAACTTGCGGCCTCGCGCTAGCCTCGGCATCACCCCGCATCATGCCCGAACCCGCCGCCAACGCCGCCCTCGCCTTCATGCCGGAGGGCTACAGCACCCAGCATGGCAAGCTGATGGGGCGCCATTCGGCGACGGAGGGGTTCCTGCGCGCGATGGTCCGCCATGCCGGGGTGGACCGCCACGTCGCCTATGCGCTGGCGCCAGGGGCAGGGGCGCAGTTCGGGCCGATGGCGACGGCGCTGGGGGCCACCAGGCCCGCGGCGGTGATCCCGCCACAAGCCATCGCCCAGGTGGCGCAGCTCGGCACCCTGTTCATGCCGGGGCCGAATCTGGGGACCCTGGCCGGGTTGCGGGCGCTGGCGCATGCGGATCGCGGCTTTTCCCTGACCGGCGTGACCTACACCTTGTCATCGCTGGCGGCGATGAGCGGTGTGACCGAGCTGCTGACCAGCCCGGTGCGGGAATGGGACGCCGTGGTGTGCATCTCGCAGTCGGCGAGACGGATGATGGAGGCGCTGCTCGCCGCCGAGCAGGAGCGCCTCGCCGCCCGCCTGGGCGCCAGCCGCTTCCCGCGGCCGCAACTGCCGGTGATCCCGCTCGGCATCGAGGCCGGCGGCTTCGTCTTCCGCAATGCGGTGCGGCATGACTGGCGGCAACGCATCGGCGCGGGGCCGGATGATTTCGTGCTGCTGCATCATGGCCGGGTGAGCTGGCATGCCAAGGCCCATCATTGGCCGATGCTGGCAGCGCTCGGGCGGGTTTCCGCGTCGCTTCCGGGTCGCAAGCTGCACCTGCTGATGGCCGGCTGGAGCGCCAACCAGGGCCAGGAGGACGCGCTGCGGGAGCAGGCGGAGGCGCTGTGCCCGCGGGTAAAGCTCTTCCGCGCCGGCGGGCTGGAGCCGGAGCGGCGGCCCGGCGTGTGGGCCGCCGCCGACGCCTTCACTTTGCTCTCGGACAACATCCAGGAGACCTATGGCCTGGCGGTGGTGGAAGCGATGGCGGCGGGTCTGCCCGTGCTGGTCAGCGATTGGGACGGCTTTCGCGACACCGTGCGCGACGGGGTGGACGGCTTCCGCATACCCACCATCATGGCGGCGCCGGGCACGGCGCCGGATCTGGCGATGGCGCATGCCGCCAAGGCGGTGGATTACGACCACCACCTCGCGCACAGCACGCAGCTGGTGGCGGTGGATGTGGCCGCCACGGCGGCGGCGCTGCATCGGTTGGTGACCGACCGCGACGCCCGGCTGGCCATGGGCGCCGCCGCCCAGGCAAGGGCGCGGCAGGAATTCGACTGGAGCGTCATCATGCCGCGCTACCAGGCGCTATGGGCCGAGCTGAAGGCTATCCGCGAGGCGGCGCCGGCCGCCGCTCCAATGGCCTGGCCCATGCCTGACATGGCGGACCCGACCCAGGCCTTCGCCGATTGGCCCACCCGGACACTGGGCATCGACACCCTGCTGGCGCTGGACCCGGCTGCCCCGGCAAGCGGGTTGGAGGAGGCATTGCGCCTGCCCGCCGCCAGCCATCCGAAAGCCGATGCTGCCACCGCCGCGCGCCTCGCGCGAATGCTGGCCGCGGTGCCCGCCGGCGCGGAGACGATGGAAACGCAAAGCTTCCAGCGCCTCGAAACCTACGTCACCAAGGGCGCGCCGAGCAAAGGCGCGCTGGCGGTC
>CAXTJY010000446.1:0-4152 GCA_964244395.1 uncultured Rhodovarius sp. | reverse complement strand
GTCCCGCTGGTGATCGCGGCGATGACGCTCGTCACCTTCCTCGCGTTGATCTTCATCCTGCGGGCGGTGGTCCTCGCCGCCCTGGCGACGCTGCTCGGGCGCGAGGCGCCGCCAGTGGAGGCACCCCCCCTGCCCTGGGCGGCGCGGCTGCGGCTCGGCGTGGTGGACCCGTTCGTGGATTTCCTCCGCCGGCCGAACGCCTGGGCCATCCTGGGTTTCATCGCCCTGTTCAAGCTGGGCGAGGCGTTGGCCGGCATCATGACCGCGCCATTCTACCGCGAGCTCGGCTTCTCCCGCACCGAGGTGGCCGCGGTCTCTGGCGGGTTTGGCCTTTTCGCGGTGCTGGCGGGCGCGCTGGTCGGCGGCTGGCTGGTACTGCGCATCGGCACCGGCAGGGCACTGATCCTGACCGGCATCGCCCAGATGCTGTCCAACCTGATGTATCTGGCGCTACTGCATGCTCCAAGCGTGCCGATGCTGACCCTGCAGGTCGCCGTCGAGAACTTTACCGACGGCCTGGCCGATGCCGCGTTCCTGACCTACCTTTCCGCGCTCACTTCGCGGGCGTTCACCGCCACGCAATACGCCCTGCTCTCCTCCCTGGCCTCAGTGCCGCTGCGGGTGCTGGGCGGCACCGCGGGGGTGTGGGCGGAGCAGCTGGGCTGGTTCTGGTTCTTCGCCATGACCACGGCGGCGGCGCTGCCGGCGATGGGGCTGATGCTGTGGCTGCTGTGGCGGGTGCCTGCTAAACCGGCGGCATGAACCCGCTGCTCGAACCCTGGACCACCCCCTTCGGCCTGCCGCCCTTCGACCGCATCCTGCCCGAACATTTCGCTCCGGCGATGCGCGCGGCGATGGACGAGAACCTGGCCGAGATCGCCGCCATCGCGACCGACCCGGCGTCGCCCAGCTTCACCAACACGATGGAGGCGCTGGAGCGTTCGGGGCGCGCGCTGGAACGCGTCACCAACACCTTCTTCAACCTGGTCTCCTCCAACGCCACCGAGGCGATGCAGGCGGTGGAGCGCGACATGGCGCCGGCGCTGGCGCGGCACCGCAGCGCCATCATGCTGGACCAGGGGCTGTTCGCCCGGGTCGATGCGCTGCACGGCGCCGACCTGGAATTGGAGCCCGACCAGGCGCGGCTGCTCACCCGCAGCCACGCGGGTTTTGTGCGCGCGGGCGCCGCGCTGGACACGGCGGGCCGCACCCGCATGGCGGAGATCGCCGAACGCCTGGCGACCCTGCACACCGATTTCGGCCAGAACGTGCTGCGCGACGAGACCGAGTGGCAGCTGACGCTCGGCGAGGACGACCTCGAAGGCCTGCCCGACTTCGCCCGCGCCGCCGCGGCACAGGCGGCGGCGGAGCGTGGCGTGCCAGGCCATGCCATCACCCTGTCGCGTTCTTCGGTGGAGCCGTTTCTCGTCTTCTCGACCCGGCGTGACCTGCGCGAGACCGCCTGGCGGGCCTGGGTCGCCCGCGGCGATATGACCAACCCGGCGCTGATCCGGGAGATCCTGGCGTTGCGGCAGGAGCGTGCCCGCTTGTTGGGATTCGCCGACTTCGCCACCTATCGTCTGGCTGATTCCATGGCCGGCAGCCCGGCGGCGGCCGAGGCCCTGCTGCGCCAGGTCTGGGCGCCGGCACGCGCCCGCGCGGAGGCCGAGCGTGGCGAGCTGGAAGCCATGGCGAACCACCCGATCGAGCCCTGGGACTGGCGGCACTATGCCGAGCAGATCAGGCGGAAGAAGCACGCGGTCGATGAGGCGGCGCTGAAGCCGTATTTCCCGCTCGAACGCATGCTGGACGCGGCCTTCGACGTCGCCGGCCGGCTGTTCGGCCTGCGCTTCGCCGAGCGGCCGGGCACGCCGCTATACCACCCGGACGCCCGCGCCTTCGAAATGACCGACGCGGCCGGCGCGCATCGCGGGGTGTTCCTGGTGGACTGCTTCGCCCGGGCGCAGAAGCGCTCCGGCGCCTGGATGAGCAGCTTTCGGGATGGCGAGACGCTGGATGGGCCGGTCATGCCCGTCGTCATCAACAACAACAACATCGCCCGGGCCGAGCCGGCGCTGCTCAATTTCGACGAGGCCGAGACGTTGTTCCACGAATTCGGCCACGCGCTGCACGGGCTGCTGGGGGTGACGCGCTACCCCTCGCAAAGCGGCACCTCGGTGCTCGGCGATTTCGTGGAGTTTCCCAGCCAGGTGCTGGAACATTGGCTGTCGGTGCCGGAGATTCTGCGCACGCACGCCCGGCACCACGCGACGGGGGAGCCGCTGCCGGAGGCGCAGCTTCGCGCACTGCTGGCCGCGCGCAACGCCGGCCAGGGCTTCGCCACGGTGGAGTTCGTCTCGGCCGCGCTGATCGACCTGGCACTGCACCGCCATCCGGATCCCGGCGCACTGGATCTCGTGGGTTTCGAGGCGGCGTTCCTGGCGGAGCTGGGCATGCCGGATGGGGTGGTGCTGCGGCATCGGCCACCGCACTTCCAGCACCTGTTCGCGGGCGGTGGCTATGCGGCCAGCTACTACGCCTACATGTGGGCGGAGGTGCTGGATGCGGATGGATTCGAGGCGTTCGAGGAAGCGGGGGATGCGTTCGATCCGGCCTTGGCGGAACGATTGAAGGACGTGTTCTCGGCGGGGGATAGAGAGGCGCCGATGGCGCTGTATGAGCGGTTCCGGGGGCGGGCGCCGACAGTGCAGGCGCTGTTGAGGCAGCGTGGGCTCGATATCGAGGTTTAAGGTTCGATATCGATACATGGAGATTGATATCGGCCGACGGTATTGCTAGGGTTTGGGATGGCCCGCTCCGCTCCACACAGTGCTCAACGCTACCCTCTCACCATCGCGCTGGGCAGCGATGCCGGGGTACGAGTTGCGCGAGAGCTGTCCCTGCACGGTGGCCAACTTTCGGCCGCCCGACTTGCCAAAAGCAGTGCATTGGCACCTGCCAGCGTTGCCCGGGCTTTGGGGGGGTTGGTGGATACGGGTCTGGTCAAGGTCGCAGGAACGGAGCGCACGCGGCTTTATCAGATTGCCTCGCAGCACCGCCTCGCCAAAACTCTGGTTGCCCTGTTCATCGCTGAGGAAGAGCGATTCAAGCAGATCATCGAGGCTACCCGAAAGGCAGCGACCGAAGCAGGTGCGTTGTGCCTGTGGCTGTACGGCAGCGTTGCGCGAGGCGACGATCATACTGACAGCGACCTCGATCTGGCATTGGTCGCCGAATCAGGCCGCCGCGGGATCGTCGGAAACGACTTTCGTGACGCTCTGCTGCGGCCAGCAGAACGACTGGGCTTCGACCCTCAGGTGAAAACCTATACGGCCCAGCAGGTGGCAGACCTTATCGATGAGCGGGATCCGCACATGCTCGCCTTGGCCGGTGAGGCCACTGTCCTCTTGGGGCCACCGCCGGAAGATCTGGCGAAGAGCTTCCGCCGCGGCCGATTGGTTGGCGCGTGACCCGCATCCGTCCTGCGAAGTCCGTTGAGGCTGGCTTCGGCCAAGGCCGTCTGCGCATCGCTCGCGCCTATCTTGCCGCTGCTCAAGCCGAGGTCATGCTGCTGGAAGCTGGCGACATCGGCAATCCGGCTATGTCGCAGATCGTGAACGCCACCATCGCCTTCGCCGACGCGCTGACAGTGGCCGAAGCCGGCACGGTGAACCGAAGAGACCACGCGGCGCTGCCGCAGGTACTGCGTCAGGCCCTGGGGGACAGGTTACCAAAGGCTCGGCAAACGGATCTTCAGCGTATCCTGGCCGAAAAGAGCGAAGTGCAATATGGTGACCAGATCAGCAGTGCCGCGGATGCACAATCCTTGCTGGCGCGGCTGGAAGCCTTCGCCGCATGGGCTGAACTCGAATTGCGTCGCCGGGGTTGACGCTCAATGCAGCTTCACCCCCGGCGCCCCCCTTGTCCCCAGCAGCCCCACCAGCGTGCGCCACAAGGTCGGCGCGCCGCCGTGCAGCGCCGTCTGGTGCATCTTGTAGAGTGAGCGATACATGAGGCGCGCGAACAGCCCTTCGATGAACATGCTCTTGCCGACCACGAAGCCCATCAGGCTGCCCACGGTGCTGTAGGTGCCCAGCGACACCAGCGAACCGAAATCGCGGTAGACGAAGGGCGTCAGGTCACGCCCGGCCA
>CAXTJY010000445.1:0-4163 GCA_964244395.1 uncultured Rhodovarius sp. | reverse complement strand
GGTGCAGTACGGGAACACCTCGAACCCGTCGCGCATCAGGATGCCGGCGGCTTCGCCGACATTCAGCCGGGTCGGCCGGCCATCGCGCCACACCGTCTGGCCGCCGACGATGACGCGCTTCACGGCGCGTTCGGCGGCGTGGTGCACCAGGCTGCGCAGCGGGTCGCGCGCCGGCATCATCATGGGGTGGGCGCAATCCACCAGCACCAGGTCGGCGGCCATGCCGGGGGCGAGGCGGCCGAGGTCCGGCCTGCCCAGCGCATCGGCGCCGCCGGCCGTGGCCGCGTGGAACACCATGGCGGTATCGGCGGCCGCGAGGTCCTTGCGCTGGCCGCGCGCCAGGATGATGGCCAGGCGCATCTCCTCGATGATGTTGTGCGGAGCGCAATCCGTGCCCATGCCCATCCGCACGCCACGGCCGAGGTAGAGGCCGAAATCCTTGAGGTGTTCACCATAACGCGCGAAGGGCGTGGGGCAGTGCGCCACCGCCACGCCGTGCTCGGCCAGCAAACCGAGGTCGCTGCGCGAATGCCATGCGATGGAGGGGTGTTCGTCAAGGAAAATGCAGTGGCCCAGCACGGTGGTGGGGCTGAGCAGGCCGATCTCCGCCGCCCACTGGATGGGGGTGCGGTTGTGGCGGCGAATAATCTCGCGCACTTCGACCACCGCCTGGGCGATGTGGATGGTGAAGGGGCGGTTGGTGTCCTTTGCCAAGGCGGCGGCCTCGCGGAGGAGTTCCTCCTCCACCGTGTCGATCTGCGCCGGGAAAACTATGGCGGAAAGCCGGCCGGAGGGGTCGGCCTCCGCCTCGGTCATCAGCTCCTGCGCGGCGCGGAAGCCGCGCTGGCCGGCCTGGCTGTCCCAGCTCCAGGTCACGGTCTGCGGCGAGGTCATGCCCCAGCTCGCCGAGGCGAAGCCGGGGCCGGCCCAGACGCGCAGGCCGCTGTCGCGCATCACCCGCATCCAGGCTGGGAACGGCGCGGTGAGATCGACCAGCGAGGTGACGCCGGCGGCCATCAGCTCGGCATAGGCCAGGCGCATCGCGGCCTCGCGGCCGGCCTCGTCCAGGCGATAGGCCTGGCTGCGCTCGAACAGGCCGGTCATCTGCTGCTCGGGCACGCCGTGGTCCTCGCGCACGCCGCGCATGCCGGGCTCGGTGGTGGGGTGGGCGTGGATGTTGACCAGGCCGGGCATGGCAAGCATGCCGGCGGCGTCGATCACCTCACCGTCGAAGGGAGCCGGCGCGTGCGGGGTGATGGACGTGATGCGGCCATCCTCGATGAGGATATCGCGGCCGCGGGCGTAGGCGTGGGTGGTGCCGTCCCACAGGACGGACCAGGCGGCGTTTCGGATCAGGGTGCGCATGGCGGCAGGATGCCGCCAATGCCTCAGGGTTCCAAGCGGGGCCAGGACGACTGATCGGACGGCAGGCGACGCTGCGGGTCGTACACCGCTACGCGGTGCGGCAGTTCACTGCCCCACCGCCACAGCACGAGATTGGCACTGCCGTCGACCGCACCAGGGACGAAGCTGGGCATCAACGCCCCGGCATGGCCACTGCCCATCAGCCGATCCACCACCCGCCAGGATGGTGGCGTCCGGCTTGCCAGCTGCACTGCCAACCAACTGCAGGCAAGATCCTCCAAGCTAACATCGAGCGCCGCGCGACCGGTTGGACTGTGCAAGTCGGCGATGTCGGCGCAGTCGACGTCGTACTCGCAGAGGGTCAAGGGCTGCAGCCGGTGGGTGAAGCCCTGAGTGCACTCGCCGACCGCGGTGACAATGTCGAGCGACAGATAGAGCGTCGCCACGCCCTTGCGATTAAACCGCCCGCCCCGCATGGCTGCACCGGCGCCCGAGAGCGGGGTGAACGACCAGGCCGGGTCATGGGCGCGAAAGCAGCGCCCGCTGAATCTCAAGCAAATCCGCCTAGCGCGACGTGATCGAGGTACTCGCGGACGGCATGCGCCTGGCCATCCTTGACCAGCGCCTCGGCCGTCCGTCCGTCGAGGGCAGGGATGGCTTGCGCACGATACCAGGCCATGGCCTGGGCCCGACCGCCGGCCCATTCGCTGACCCGGGTGATGATCTCCAGCATTTCGGTGACCCGGCTCTGCACCTTCGGCGTCGCCTTTCGATCGCCTTTAGAGATGGCGGCGACGCCAAGGCCGATCGTGTGGGCAAGCTGACCCTTCGACATGAGCAGGGCTTCCGCGACCCGATCCACGTCGACGAGGCCCGCCCGATCCATGAACGACGCCATGAAGGAAGACGGTCGCTTGCGGCCCAGCACCACCTGTACCATCGCCTCGCGCGCCAACGGTCCCTCCCCCGCATCGATCAGGCTCCGCAGCGCAATCGCCTCGCCGCTGGTCAGGATCGCTACGTGATTGTTCGGGCCGGTCATGCGCATCCGGTCAAGGTCGAGCGTTACGTAGTCGACAAACACGGCTGTCGGCGGGTGGGCATCGCTTCGCGTGGGCACGGTTGAAGCAGGCGGGGCCTGGCCGCTCTGCAAGGGATTGTCGCCGCCCAGCCGACGATAGAGCGCCCGGACCCTGGCGACCATTTCGCGCGGGGAGAACGGCTTGCTAATGAAGTCATCGGCACCGACCTCCAGGCCGATGATGCGATCGGTCTCGTCACTATGACCGCTCACGACAATCACGCCGGTGTTGGCCCGAGCAGACGCTTGCCGCACGAGGTTCATCCCGCTTCCATCGGGCAGGGAGATGTCGACGACGACGATGCAGGGGTTGTGGTCGTTCAGCGCGGCGAAGCCCTCAGCGAGGGTGGCCGCGTGCCGGGTCATCCAGCCGTCGCGCTGAAGCGTTTCCCCGATGGTCGAGGCGACCTCCGCGTCCTCCTCGAGAATAAGGATCGGTCGCCCCAGGCTTGTAGACGGGTCTGCACCTTGAACCTTCAAACGCGCATGTCCCATTCCCTATCCCGCATTAAGACGGAAGTAATGAGACGGAAGTGGGACTGGCCTTCCGGACGGTCAACCCTACTTCAATTCACCCCAGGGTCCAACCACCCCACGCAGCCATCCGCCCGCCGGTACACCACGTTCAGCGCGCCCGACGCCTGGTTGCGGAACAGCACCACCGGCAGGCCGGCCAGGTCCAGCCGCATCGCCGCCTCCCCCACGGTCAGGCGCAGGATGTCGGTCGCAGGCTCGGCCACCACGGCGGCGTGGTCGGCGCCGCGGATTTCTTCGACCTCGTCCTCGCCATCGTCCCGCAGCACGTATTCGCGGGCGATCTCCGGCGGCGCGCCGCGCTCGCCCCCCTTGGCGCGGGCGTGTTCGTTGACCCTGCGCCGGTAGCGCCGCAGTCGCTTGCCGACATGCTCCGCGGCCTGATCGAAGGCGCGGTGCGCGTCCGCCGCCTGGCCCTCGCCGCGCATGATCAGGTTCCGGCCGGCGTGGAAGTTGATGTCGCAGGCGAAGAAGCTCCGCACCTTGCTGAACGTCACGCGCGCTTCCATGGCATGGTCGAAATACTTCCCGGCGATGGTGCCGAGGCCAAATTCGACATGGGTGCGCAGCGCGTCGCCGGTATCAACCTGCTTGCCAGCCACTGTGATGTGCATGTTCGCGGTCATCCCTTCGGTTTGCGAAGCGAAGACCACAGGACCGGGGGCCAGGCTTGGGAGTCAGGCCCAGGCCGCAGTGGCCTTCCCTTCCTTCTCACGCTTCCGCTGTACCGAGCTGGGTATGCGCAAAGCGTCCCGATATTTGGCCACCGTGCGACGGGCAATGTCCACACCTTCTTGCCGCAGCCGAGTAACAATCGCGTCGTCGGACAGGATGGCTGTCGCGGTTTCCTGTTCCACCATGGATTTGATGCGGTGCCGCACAGCAGCGGCGCTTACGGATTCACCACCGGCGGTGCCATTTATGGCAGTCGTAAAGAAAAACTTAAGCTCCAATATGCCGCGGGGCGTCGCGATATACTTGTTGGCGGTGACGCGGCTCACGGTGCTCTCGTGCATTTCCACGGTTTCGGCGACGTCGCGCAGGATCAGCGGTTTGAGAAACTCGACACCATGTCGGAAGAAGGCGTCCTGCCGTTGCACGATGTCGGCGGCCACCTTCAGGATGGTGTTGGCGCGCTGCTCCAGGCTCTTCACCAGCCAGTTGGCGGTTTGGAGCTTCTCGG
>CAXTJY010000444.1:0-4173 GCA_964244395.1 uncultured Rhodovarius sp. | reverse complement strand
GCCAGGACCAGGCAAAACAGCAACCGTCGCATCCCGCATTCTCCCGTGTTG
The DNA here is from genome assembly GCA_964244395.1 of uncultured Rhodovarius sp. Taxonomy (GTDB): domain Bacteria; phylum Pseudomonadota; class Alphaproteobacteria; order Acetobacterales; family Acetobacteraceae; genus Rhodovarius. The sequence goes on along the minus strand of CAXTJY010000444.1, from coordinate 4,122 downwards.
CCGCCAGCTTAGAACCCTGGCTGGCCGGCCGGCTACGGCCGAACCGATCCAGCATAGGCTGGACCACGCATGCCCGGCGCATCGTCAGGCGGTGGCGGGGTAGGTGCGGCCAAGCGACTTCTTCACCTGCGCCAGGCCGTCACGCGCGCCCTTGTCGTCCTCGATCCGATAGCGATTGATGATCGCAAGGCATCCGGGAAGGTCGCGGAAGCAGATGTCGATCGCGGGGAAGCCGCCGAGGCTCTCGTTCTCGCTGGTAACGCCCAATCCTTTGTAGAGGATGGGAGCGGACACGTAGGACCGCAGCCTGTCCCGAAAGGGATACAACAGCCGGCCCACCGGGTGGCCCATGGTGTCGAACACCTGGTTCGGGCGCCCGTTGATTTCGGTCAGAAAAGTCGCCTTCAGCTTCAATTGCATGGCCAGAATCGCGGCTGGCCCCATCATCTTTCCGTTCTGGTAATTGACGTAGTCGCCAGGGTTTCCCAGCACCGTGCTGACGAAGTGATTCTCGAGTGGCCGTGCCGCCCAGTTGTCTTCGATCCGGCCCCAGTCATCATTCGAGGTGACTTCCCGGAGCAGCTCGTTCACCAGCGGGATCGGGATGTCGCCATTGCGCGGAATGCCACCCATGGCGCCGTGCGTGCCCACTATGGGATAGCGTTCCCGCGGATGATTCGCCGGCGTGCCTGCCGCTGGCACGTCGCCGACATTGGTCCAGTTCTGCCGGCTTTTCCACGCCGAGCGCCTGATCAGCACGCTGTGGCCGATCAATGGCGATGGCGGATCGCAGTCCAGGCTGAACGACATATCCACGGCGTCGAACATGATCAGACTATGCACAGCGAAGCGGCCCTTCAATGTCTTGCGGAGCCGACTGATCTTGAGTCGAGTCCCGTACATCATGCTCCTGGCGAGATCGGCCTGGTCATCGCGATCGTCGAGGATCAGCAGCTTGTTGGCCAGGTCCAGCACCATGGCCGCGCCGCGGCTGAAGCCCACGAAGTGCAGCGAGATCGCGTCGCCGGGATGTGCCTCCGCATGCTTTGCGATATGTGCGACCGCCAGCTCCAACCCCTTGGTGATTCCCCTGCCGTTGCCGGCCGGGCCGCGGACGTAGATCGTGGTATCGGGGAACCGACTGTGCTTGGTGATGCGGCGCACGTGGCTGCCGCCAAAGCTCTTGTCGTATTCTGCCGGCTTCATCTCGTCGTTGAGTTGGTCGTGCGTGCCGTCAATGCCGACGAGCACGTGGACGATCCTTTGTGCCATGCCTGCATCCTTCCCTGGAATGTTAACTATTCGTGATCCCTTGCTGACTGTCATGCGAATTCGGCGCGCTGCCGGGCCGGCGTGGGCGCCGTTTGCCAAGCCGGGCGGCGCGCGGATAATCTCGTCCAGCAGGGAGAGGCGACAATGAGCCCCACCAGTCTTGAAGCCATGGCCGCCAGCGTGCCCGATGGCGCGCTGATCGCACTGCCGCCAGACAATTCGCTGCCCTCGGTGGCGCTGGCGGGCGCCCTGATCCGTCGCGGCGCGCGTGGCCTTCGCCTGCTCGGCGTACCGGTCAGCGGTTTCGCCACCGACATCCTGATCGGCGCCGGCTGCGTCGCCGAGGTGCAGACAAGCGCGGTAAGCCTGGGCGAGGCCGGCTTCGCACCGCGCTTCACGGCGGCGCTCAAGGCGGGCGACATCACCGTTCGGGACGCTACCTGCCCGGCCATCCACACCATGCTGCAGGCGGCCGAGAAGGGCGTGCCCTTCATGCCGCTGCGCGGGCTGATCGGCAGCGATATCCTGGCGCATCGCCCGGACTGGGTGGTGCAGCAGAACCCCTTCGGGCCGGAGGGCGACGTGATCGTGCTGCTGCCGGCGCTGTCGCCCGATGTGGCGGTGTTCCACGCCGTGATGGCGGACAGCCACGGCAATGTGTGGCTCGGCCGCCGGCGGGAATGCGCCACCCTGGCGCATGCCAGCCAGCGCGCCCTGGTGACGGTGGAGCGCGTGGTCGAGGGCAATTTCCTGGAGGATGAGCAGTTGGCGGCCGGCACCATTTCGGCGACCTATATCGAGGCCGTGGCGATCGCCGAACGTGGCGCCCGGCCAGCGGCGCTGTTGGACGAATACGGCTTCGACGCCGCCTATGTCGCCGAGTATGCGCGCATGGCGAAGACCGATGCGGGCTTCCAGGAATGGCTGGCGCGCGAGGTGTTCGACCAGGCTTTGGCGGCGTGATGCCTGGCTCCTTGTCGTGGCCGCGCTCCACCCGGCGATCCGCAAGCCGCCCCTCGATGCGGAAGTGGCGGGCTCGAGGCCAGCCATGACGGAAAGCGGCCCCACCTACGCGCCCGAGGAACTGCTGGCCGTCACCCTGGCCCGGCTGATCCTGGACCCCGCCGCCCGGCCGGCGCGGCATATCGCGGTGGGCGCCGCCTCGCCCATCCCGGCCGCCGCCTGCTGGCTGGTCGCCAAGCAGGGCCATCCCGTGCGGCTGTCGCTGCTGCACAAGCGCACCGGCAACCCCTTCACCGAGGGCACGCGGGAGCTGTTCGACCTGACCGGCCAGGGCCGCATCGACCTGTTCTTCCTGGGCGGCGGGCAGATCGACGGGCAGGCGAACCTGAACCTCGTCGGCACCGGCGCCTGGCCGGGCACCGAGGTGCGCTTCCCCGGCAGCTTCGGCAGCGCCTTCATGTACCCGATGGCGCATCGGACCATCCTGTTCCGCGAGGAGCATTCGCCCCGCGTGCTGGTGGAGCGGGTGGCCAACATCTCGGCACCAGGGACGAGCCCGCCCGGCGTGTTCCGCCGCGGCCACGCCCAGGCGCTGGTCACCGGCAAGTGCGTGTTCCGCTTCGACCCCGCGCGTGCTCGGTTCACCCTGGACAGCGCGCATCCCGGCGAGACGATGGAGAGCATCCGCGCTGCGACGGGCTTCGACTTCGACGCTGACGCTCCGCCCGTGACCACCCCACCGACCGAAGCCGAACTGGCGCTGCTGCGGGGCCCGATCTGCGACGAGATGCTGGAAACCTACCCCGAATTCTGTGCCCGCGTGTTCAACCGAAAGGCCGCCGCATGACCGACGCTCTCCCCATGGCCCAGGGAAAGGGCCTGGCCCGCGGCCCCGGCGCCCTGGCTGGCCTCAAGGTCATCGACCTCACCCGCGTCCTCGGCGGCCCCTACTGCACCATGATCCTCAGCGACCACGGCGCCGAGGTCATCAAGCTGGAACCGCCGATGGGCGACGAGGTGCGCGACTGGGGCCCTCCTTTCCACGAAGGCGACGCCAGCTACTTCATCGGCGTCAACCGCAACAAGCAGAGCGTCGGCCTCGACCTGGCCAAGCCCGCCGGCCGCCAGGTGCTGCTGCGCCTGCTCGAAGGCGCAGACGTGCTGGTGGAGAACTTCAAGCCCGGCAGCATGGAGAAGTGGGGCCTGGGCTACGACGCCGTGCTGGCGAAGAGATTCCCAAAGCTCATCCACTGCCGCGTCTCCGGCTTCGGCGCCACCGGGCCGCTGGGCGGCGCGCCGGGCTATGACGCCATCGTGCAGGCCATCGTCGGCCTCATGTCCATCAACGGCACCGCCACCTCCGGCCCCACCCGCATGGGCACGCCCATCGTCGATCTCGGCACCGGGCTGTACTCGGCCATCGCCATCCTGATGGCGGTGCATGAGCGGCACGCCTCCGGCCTCGGCCAGTATCTCGACATGACCCTGCATGATTGCGGCCTGGCGCTGCTGCACCCGCACGCCGCCAACCATCTGCTGAACGGCAAGCGTCCGGTCGCGACCGGCAACCCGCATCCCAACCTGGCGCCCTACGCCACCTTCCAGACGAAGACCTGCGACATCTTCATGGGTGTCGGCAACGACGTCGCCTTCCGCAAGCTGTGCGACTTCCTGGGCATGAATGACCTCGCCACCGACCCCCGCTTCGCCACCAATGGCGGCCGGGTGACCAATCGCGAGGCGCTGACCGAACTGCTGGATACCCGCTTCGCCACCGAGGATGGGTTCGAGCTGTGCCCGCGCATGCTCGCCGCCGGCCTGCCCGCTGGCCCCGTCACCCATGTGGACCAGGCCCTGGCGGCGGAGCACACCGCGCATCGGGAGATG
>CAXTJY010000443.1:3316-4175 GCA_964244395.1 uncultured Rhodovarius sp. | reverse complement strand
CCGCCATCGCCCTCGCCGCCATCGTCATCTTCTGGATCAATGAGTCCTGAGCCTAAGGCACCGGCGTAAAACTCTGCTTCAGGCAGCGCAGCGTGAAGGTGGTGCGGGTGTGCCGCACCCCCGGCAGGCGGTAGATCTTCTCCCGCAACAGCCGCTCATACCCCGCGGTGCCGCCCACCGCGGCCTTCAGCACGTAGTCGTACTCGCCGGTGACCAGCCAGGCCTCGATGATCTCCGGCATCGCCGCCACCGCGGTCTCGAACAGCCGCAGCGTCTCCTCGTCATGCTTCTCGCACATCACCTCGATGATGACGGTGTCCGGCAGGCCAAGCTTGCCCTGGTCCAACACCGCCATGTAGCCCTGGATCAGCCCCTCGGCCTCCAGTTTCCGCACCCGCGCCCAGCACGGGCTGGCCGATAGCCCGACCTGCTCGGCCAACTCGGCGTTGCTGATTCGGGCGTTCCGATGCAGCGCCCGCAGGATGTTCTTGTCGATGGCGTCCATGCGGCGGAAGCTTCTGCTGTTCCTTCGGCGGTGCACAACAAAATTCGGCATGATTTCGCGCGGCGATAGGCGCATCCTTCCGCCATGAGCCGCATCGAACGCATCACGCTGGACCATCGCTGGACCTCGGAGGGCGAGGAGACCCTCCTCACCGGCACCCAGGCGCTGGTCCGTCTGCCGTTCCTGCGGCGACAGATGGATGAGCGCCTGGGCTGGAACACCGGGGGCTATATCAGCGGGTATCGCGGCTCCCCGCTCGGCGGCTACGACCGCGAGTTGGCGCATCACCGCAAGCGCCTGGCCGAGGCCGGCATCGTCTTCGAGCCCGGCCTGAACGAGGACCTCGCGGCCACC
>CAXTJY010000443.1:2142-3306 GCA_964244395.1 uncultured Rhodovarius sp. | reverse complement strand
GGCCTGTATCCGGGCGCGAAGCGCGAAGGCGTCTTCACCATCTGGTACGGCAAGGGCCCGGGGGTGGACCGCAGCGGCGACGTGCTGCGCCACGCCAACCAGATGGGCTCCGCGCCCCGTGGCGGCGTGCTGGTGCTGGCCGGTGACGATCCCTCGGCCAAATCCTCCACCGTCACCAACACCACCGAACACGCCTTTCTCGACCTGGAAATACCGCTGCTGGACCCCGCGGATGTGGCGGAGGTGCTGGAATACGGCCTCAAGGGCATCGCCCTGTCGCGCGCATCCGGCCTGTGGGTGGCGATGAAATGCGTCGCCGAGACGATGGACGCCACCATGTCGCTGGTGGTGGACCCGGCTCGCTACGCCACCGAGTTCGCGCCGCGCGAAGACCTGCACATCCGCTTGAAGGACACCGCGCTGGCAATGGAGGCGCGGCTGCGCGGCCTCAAGCTGCCCGCCGCGCTGGCCTTCGCGCATGAAAACGGCCTGAACCGCATCATGGCCGACAGCCCGCGCGCCCGTTTCGGCATCGCGGTGCGCGGCAAGGCCTGGAACACCCTGCGCCAGGCCTTCGCCGATGCCGGGATCGGGCCGGACCTCATGCGTGCACAGGGCATCCGCATCTGGAAGCTTGGCATGCCCTGGCCGCTGGACGTGGCCGCGGCCCGCGACTTCGCGGCGGGCCTTGAAGAAATCCTGGTCATCGAGGACCACCGCGCCCATCTCGAACCGCTGCTGCGCGACGCGCTGTACGACATGCCCGACCGCCCCCGCATCAGCGGCAAGCGCACCCCGGAAGGCGCCCCCCTGTTGAGCGAACTGGCCGAACTCGACGCCGGCCAGGTGTTGCGCGCATTGGCCGCGCGCCTGCCGCCCGTCTTCCACAGCAACCGCCTGCTCGCCCGCATCGCCGAACTCGACGAACTCGCCGCGGCCGCCCAGGCGCCGCTGCACATCCGCGCGCCGCATTTCTGCCCCGGCTGCCCGCACAACACTTCAACGGTGGTGCCCGAAGGCAGCCACGGCCTGGCCGGCATCGGCTGCCACTACCTCGCCAAGGACATGAACCGCGACAGCGACCTGTTCACCCATATGGGCGGCGAGGGCGCACCCTGGATCGGCCAGCGCCACTTCACCGAAACCCAGCACGTCTTCGCCAAT
>CAXTJY010000443.1:0-2132 GCA_964244395.1 uncultured Rhodovarius sp. | reverse complement strand
GGCGACGGCACCTATGCCCATTCCGGCGCCATGGCGATCCGCGCCGCCATCGCGGCCAAGGCCCGCATGACCTACAAGATCCTGGTCAACTCCGCCGTGGCGATGACCGGCGGCCAGCACCCGGAGGGCGAGGTGACGGTGCCGCGCATCGCCGCCCAGATGGTGGCCGAGGGCGCGACCGAGGTGGTTGTGGTGGGCGACGATCCGGAGCGCCATCGCGGCGACCCGCTCATCCCCGCCACCGTCGCCTTCGAGCCGCGCGAAAACCTCGACGCGGTGCAGCTCCGCCTGCGCGAGGTCGATGGCGTGACAGTCATCATCTACGACCAGGAATGCGCCACGGAACGCCGCCGCAAACGCAAGCGCGGCCTGGCTGGAAAGGCCACCAAGCGGATCATGATCAACCCGCGCGTCTGCGAGGATTGCGGCGACTGCTCGCGCACCTCCAACTGCATCACGGTGGAGCCGATCGAGACCGAATTCGGCCGCAAACGCCGGATCGACCAGTCCAATTGCAACCAGGATTTTTCCTGCGTCGAGGGCTTCTGCCCCAGCTTCGTCTCGCTGGTGGGCGCCGAGCCGGTGAAGCCCGCCGCGCCTATGCTCAACGCGCCACCCGCCGAGCCCGTCCGCGCCGCGCAGACCGAGCCCTGGAACCTCGTCATCGCCGGCGTCGGCGGCCAGGGCGTCACCGCGCTCTCCGCCATCCTGGCGATGGCGGCGCATCTGGAAGAACGACCGGTCCGCAGCGTGGACGCACTCGGCCTCGCCCAGAAAGGCGGCGGCGTCTATGCCCAGCTTCGGGTCGGCCTGCCAAACGGCGAACCGCTGATGAGTCCGCGCATCGGCGCCGGCCAGACGGACCTGATGATCGCCGCCGATCTGGTCGTGGCGCATGGCCGCTTCGCCCGCCCCATGCTCTCCCCCGGCCGCAGCGCCGCCGTCCTCAGCGAGGGCGTCGCCCCCACCGCGGAGTTCGTCCTGAACCCGGAAACCCGGCTGGACGCCGACGGCATGCGCGCCAGCCTGGATGCCGCCTGCCGGCAGGTGGTGGCGCTGCCGGCTGCCCGGGCGGTGGAGGAGACGTTCGGCGACCTCATCTACCTCAACGTCTATCTGCTGGGCACGGCCTATCAGCGCGGCCTGGTGCCGCTGGGCAGCGCCGCCATCCTGCGCGCGCTGGAGCTGAACGGCATCGAAATCGCCCGTAACCAGGCCGCCTTCGCCGCCGGCCGGCATGCCGCGCTGGCGGCGGCCACTCCCGCCGCCCCCGAAACGCTGGAAGCGATGATCGCTCGTCGTGTGACTGACCTCACCGCCTATCAGGGCCGCCGCTACGCCGCCCGGTACGAGGCCTTCGTCGCGAAGATCGCCGCCGCCGGCAGCACGCGCCTCACCCAGGTCGTGGCCACCCAACTCTACCGCCTGATGGCCTATAAAGATGAGTACGAGGTCGCCCGGCTGCACTCCTTGCCCGAATGGCAGGCCCAGCTGCGCGACCGCTTCACCGGCACCAACCGCGTCGAGATACACCTCGCCCCACCCTTCATGGGTGCCCGCAAACGCACCTTCGGCCCCTGGATGCTCCGAGCGATGGGCTGGCTGCGGCACGGCAAGGCGCTGCGCGGCACGCCCCTGGACCCATTCGGCCACACCGAGGAACGCCGCACCGAAGCCGCCCTGCCCGGCGAATACATGGCCGGCCTCGAAGCCCTTCTCCCCCACCTCGCCACCCAGCACGACCTTGTCTGTGCCTGGGCCGAGACCGCCGCCGGCATCAAGGGCTACGGCCATATCAAGGCCCGCAACCTGGCCGCCACCCGCGCCCGGATGGGCGCGCTGCGCGATGCCATCGCCCAAGGCACCCAAGCCCAAGCGGCCTGACGCGCCGGATCACTGCGCGGGACGGCCGCGCATCGCGGGTGTGCCGGGCAACCTTGGTGCCGCACCGCGGCTCCCATGCATGGCCGACGAACCCGCCTGCATCCCCGCGCTACCCGCCGCATGGACGCCGTCCGCGTTTCGGTGACAATGCCCACCATGTTCGAACTGCCCGAAGACACCATTGCGCTCCGCGACACCGCACAAGCCTTCGCCCGCGACCGCATCGCGCCGCACGCCCAACGCTGGGA
>CAXTJY010000442.1:0-4200 GCA_964244395.1 uncultured Rhodovarius sp. | reverse complement strand
CTGTTCGGCCTCGGCTGCACCCTGTACTTCGCCCTGACCGGCAAGCCGCCGATCGTTGCGGTCGCCGCCATCCTCGTACAGCCGCGCCGCCTCCTGCCCGCCGATCGCGCTGGTGATTACCGTGTTGATGTCGTTCACGGACAGGCCATAGCGCGCGGCGCGGCCGCGGTTGATGCGGATGGACAGCGTGGGCTGGCCCAGGGTGCGGAACACCGCCAGATCCGCCACACCCGGCACCTGCGCCATCTCGGCGCGGATCTGCTCGCCCAGCCGCGCCAGCACGTCCAGCTCCGGCCCGATCACCTTCACCGCGTTGGCGCCCTTCACCCCGGACGCGGCCTCCTGGACGTTGTCCGAGATGTATTGGCTGAAGTTGAACTCCACGCCCAGGAATTCGCGTTGCAGCCGCGCCTGGATGGCGGCGACCAGCGCGTCCTTGGTGCGGGCCGTGGTCCATTCCTCCATCGGGCGGAGCGGGATGAAGAACTCCGCGTTGAAGAAGCCCGCGGTGTCGGTCCCGTCATCGGGGCGGCCCTGCTGGCTGGTGATCGTCACGACTTCGGGGAACTCCATCACCGCACGGCGCATGCGGTTGACGGTGGCGTTGCCCTCCTCCAGCCCGATGGTCGCCGGCATGGTGGCGCGCATCCAGATCGAGCCCTCCTCAAGCGTCGGCAGGAACTCGCCGCCGAGGCGGGAGAACTGGAACAACCCGCCGGCCAGCAGCAGGCAGGCAACCAGGATGACCGGGGTGCGCCGGCGCAGCGCCAGGTGGTGCAGATAGTCGTGCCCCGCGGCCATCCAGCGCACCACCGGCATGATCTTCTCCTGCGTCGTCTCGCGGAACAGCAGGGCGGCCATGGCGGGGGCAATGGTGAAGGTCGCCAGCATCGCGCCGGCAATGGCGTAGGCATAGGTCTTGGCCATCGGCCCGAAGATGCGGCCTTCGACGCCGCCCATGGTGAACAGCGGCAGGAAGGCGGCCACGATGATCAAAGCGGAGAAGAAGATGGCGCCGCCCACCTCGGTGCCGGCGCCCAGGATGATCTGGTGCAGCCGGGTCAGCGGCCCGCCGACATGGCGCGGTCCCTCATTGTGCTTCGCCTTGTGGAGATGGCGGTAAATGTTCTCGACCATGATGACGGTCGCATCCACCAGCAGGCCGAAATCCAGCGAGCCCAGCGACAACAGATTGGCACTTTCGCCCCGCAGCAGCATCAGGATGACAGCGAAGAAGAAGGCGAAGGGGATGGTCGCACCCACCACCAGCGCGCCGCGCAGGTCGCCCAGGAACAGCCATTGGATGAAGACCACCAGGCAGACGCCCAGGATGATGTTGTGGACGACGTGGTGGGTGGTCAGCTCCACCAGCTCCTTGCGGTCGTAGATGGTGGTGATGTGCACGCCGGGTGGCAGAACGCCGCCGGCGTTGATCTCATGCACCGCCTCCTCGACGGCGCGGATGGTGGGCAAGGTCTGCTCGCCGCGGCGCATCAGCACCACGCCCATCACCACGTCGTCCGCCGCTTCATGCCCGCCGATGCCCAGGCGGGGCAGGCTGGCGGTCTCGACGCGGCCGACATCGCGCAGCAGCACCGGCGTGCCGTTGCGGCTGCCCAGCACGACCTGCTCGATCTCCTCGATGCTGCGGATCAGGCCCACGCCCTGCACCACGGCCGCCTGGGGGCCTATGTTCAGCACGCCGGCGCCAACCGTGGCGTCGCCCTGGCCGATGGCCTGCACGACATCCGGTACGTCGAGGCCGAAGCTGGTCAGCTTCGCCAGGTCCAGCACCACATTGTAGCTCTTGGACGGGCCGCCGAAGGCTGTGACATCCACCACGCCCGGAATACGGCGGAAGCGCCGCTGCAACACCCAATCCTGCAACACCCGCAGGTCGGTGGGCGAGAAGCCGGGCGGGCCTTCGACCCGGTAACGCAGGATTTCGCCGATCGGGCTCCACGGGCTGATCGAGGGCTGCACGCCTGAAGGCAACCCGTTGATCTGGCCCAGCCGGTTCAGCACCTGCTGTAACGCCTGCTCGTAATTGTAGGCGTAGCTGAACTGCGCCTGCACCACCGAAAGCCCGAACAGGCTGGAGCTGCGGATGCGCGCCAGATTGGGCATGCCGGCCAGGCCAACCTCGATCGGCACGGTGATATAGCGCTCGATCTCCTCCGCGCTCTGTCCCGCATTCTGGGTGATCACCACCACGGTGGGCGGCACCGGGTCGGGATAGGCCTCGATGTTCAGCGCGGAGAAGCCAAAAGCGCCGGCACCCAGAAAGGCGATGAATGCCAGCAGCACCAGCGCGCGCTTTTGCAGCGAGGACGAAATGAACGTTCGGATCATGGCGAGAGATGGTCCAAGCTGAACGGAAGCTGAATGCTACCTGAACCCTAGCTGAACCACTTTGCATTGCAGCATGCAGGCCGGCGCCTGACATCGGCGCAATGTGACGCCCTGGACCCCGGTTGGGTCTGCGGGCAGCATCCCAGCATGCTGGATGGCTTCCGCGCCGCCATGGGCGCCCCCGCCTTCGCCATGGCGGCGACTTTCCTGGGGTTCGGCGCGGCAGTGAGCGCGGCCGGGCTGAGCCTGGGCTGGGCAATGGCCTCGGCGCTGGGCATCTACGGTATGCCGGGCCAGCTCATCCTGCTGACCGCGGCGGGTGGCGGCGGGGCGCTGGGGGCCGCGGTACTCAGCGCCATCGCCGCCAATGCGCGCTTCCTGCCGATGGCGGTGGCGCTGTCACCCTGGCTGGGCGGCCGCGGGTCGCGCTGGCTGGCGTTGCCCTTCATCGCCGTCACGCCGTGGGCCGGGGGCATGCGCGCGCTGCCCGGGGTGGCGCCGGGCCAGCGGCTGGGGTGGTTCCTCTCCTTCGCGGCCGGCTGCTGGCTGGTGGCGGCGGCCTCCACCCTGCTGGGATTCTGGCTGGCGCCCAGCCTGCCGGCCTGGCTGCTGGCGCTGCTGGTGTTCACCAACCCGCTGTATTTCGGCCTCGTGCTGGCGGCGGACCGGCGGCTGCCCGCGGCGCGGCGCGCGTTGCTGGGCGGTGCCCTGGCCAGCCCATTGGTGTTGGTGCTGCCCGCCGCCTGGGGCTTGCTCGCGGCCGGGCTGTTGGGCGGCAGCCTGGCTTTCTGGTGGGGGCAGCGGCGTGGCCCCGCCTGATGCGACACCGCGCCGGGCGAGACCTGCACCCCGCCTGGTCTCCCCGCATTGACCGCGCCTGACTGGGCCCTGCTGGCCGTCGCCCTGGCCTGCCAGGCGATGCGCGCTCTGGGCCTGCTGCTGGCCGGACCGCTACGGCCGGACCACCCTTTCATCCGCTGGGCCGCCTCGGTCGCGCAGGCGACGCTGGCTGCCTTCGTGGTGCTCGCGGTGGCCGCGCCCTCTGGCGCGCTGGCCGGCATCCCGTGGCCGGCGCGGCTGGCCGGGGCCGGCACTGCGCTGGCCCTGTTGCTGCTGCCGGGGCAGGACAGGATCTTGGCCGCGTTGCTGGCAGGGCTGGCGGCGACGCTCGTGGTATTATGGCTGGCGGGGTGACAGGTTCGCAGGACAAGGGACGAATGGCCGAGACGACAAACCCCGGGCAGGCGGGAATTCGGGCCGCCGTCGCGGCCGATCTGGGCGGCCTTCTCACGCTCTACACCCATCTGAACCCCGCCGACCCGCCGCCGGATGCCGCCGCCGCGGAAGCCGCATGGGCGCGCCTGCTGGCCGATGACGCCATCACCGTATTCGTGCTCGACCTGCCCGACGGGCTGCTTGCCGCCACCTGCACCCTGGTCATTGTTGCCAACCTGACCCGTGGCGCCAGGCCCTACGGCATCATCGAGAACGTCGTGACCCATGCCGCGCATCGCGGCCGGGGCCATGGCAGGGCGGTCGTCCAAGCCGCGATCGAGGCGGCGCGGGAGGCCGGCTGCTACAAGGTCTCGCTCGCCACCGGCTCGCGCGAGGAAGCGACGCTGCGCTTTTACGAAGCGGTCGGCCTGAGCCGCGGCGGCAAGACCTATTTCGAGGCGCGCTGGCCGTGAGCCGCGGACCAGGTGATGCTTTCGCTCGTTGCTGGAGGCGATTCACCGCGCCACCGATTCCACCCGCGCGGATCATGCTCTAAGCATACCCGCCATGGAATTCGTGCTTTGCAATGAAGTCGTCCGCGACCTCGCCTTTTCCGCCCAGGCAGACGTGGCG
>CAXTJY010000441.1:0-4200 GCA_964244395.1 uncultured Rhodovarius sp. | reverse complement strand
CCGCCAGCCCGGCGGTGCCCACCAGGCCCGAGCTGTGGATCCTGGGCAGCAGCGACTACGGCGCCCAGGTCGCGGCGTTTTTCGGCCTGCCCTATTGTTTCGCGCAGTTCATCACCGACCCCGGTGGCGGCGAAGCGGTGATGGCGCTGTATCGGGACGGCTATCGACCGAGCGAGGCGAACCCGCGGCCGCATGGCGCGGTCGCCGTCTTCGCCCTGACGGCGGCCACGGAGGCGGAAGCGGAACGCCTGTTCAGCTCCCGCGCCCTGGCCCGGCTGTGGCGCGACCAGGGCCGCTTCCTGCCGCTGCCGACCCCGGAGGAGGCCGTCGCCTATCCCTATTCGAATGCCGAGCGCGGCCATGTCGATAGCCTGCGCGCCCGCGCCCTGATCGGCACGCCGGCACAAGTGCGCTCCGGCATCGAAAGCCTGGCCGCTACGCATGGCGCGGATGAGGTCGCCATTCTCAGCCCCTGCCACGATGCGGCAGCGCGGGCGGAAAGCTACCGTCTGCTGGCGCGGGAGTTCGGTCTGGCGGAGACCCGGTTGGCGGCGTGACGCGCGGCACGAACGGCTTGAGACGGCAGCGCGCGGAGAGCTACCTCCTACCGGCGCGTGAGGTCGGGTTCGCCGAGACGCGGCGCAGCATGAGCCGCCACGAATCACTTGCGGGGCCGGTCTGGCCCACCTAATGCCATCGCATGCCGGGCACCACTGCCATCTTCGGTCGATCCCTCGCGGTGCCGGCCTTGTGCCTGTTGCTGCTCGCCGCCTGCCAGAGCCCCAATCAGGCCGCCCTGGCGCTGGGCGCCCCACCGGCCAATATCGGCGAACTGCGGGCTGCGCTCATCCAGCGCTTCAACTTCCCCAGCGAAGCCGATGCGGTGCGGGCAGCGGCCGAAGCGCTTCAGGCGCTCGGCTTCGCCATTGAGCTGGGCTCTTACGAGGGTGGCGCGATGGTGGGCGCGCGCAACGCCTCCATGAGTCGAGGCGGGATCGCGGGCCGGGCCGCGGGCCAGATCGTGGCAGGTGTCCTGTTCGGTGCCGGCGCCGCCGCCGCTTCCTACACGGTGCAGAACACCGCGCTTGCCACGGTCACCGTGGTGGAATTGCCCGGCACCCGCACGCAGCTCGTTCGCATCTCCACCGAATCGCTGCTGCGCGACAACCAGGGGCGGGTAACGCAGGATGGCCACCGGCCGAGCCCTCTGCATGCCGACTTCTTCGCGCAGCTCCGCGCCCGCCAGACCACGCTGCCGATGGTGCCGCGGGCATGACGCGCCGGCTCATCGCCCTGGCGCTCGGCCTGTCGCTGGCCGGCTGCGCCGCGAACGTGCGGCAGGGGTCCACCACGCCCTCGGCCCGGCCGGCGACCGAACTTGCGGTGATGCAGTCGCGCATCATGGCCGCCAGCCCGCCCTTTGCCTTGCGCACCGCCGTGGCCGCGCTGCACGACCTCGGCTATCGTTTCACCAACATCGACCCGCGCGGCGCGGTCAGCGCCATCAAGGCGAACCGGCTGCTGGTCTCGGTGGTGGTGGTGCCGACGGGGAACGGCCAGGTGGCGGTGCGCGCCAACGCGCTGATGCGCGGCAGCCTGGGCCCCAGCTTCACCCAGGTGGACCTGCCGGAATTCTACCAGCGGGACATCTTCGACCCGATCGCCGCGATGGCGGGGGTGCCGGCACAGCCGGTCGGGCCAGGCCAGCCCTTGCCTGACAGCTTTGCGCCCGTCGAGCGCCCGCCCTCGCCTTTGCCGTGACGCGCGGGCCTACCGCGCCGCCGCCATCACGCCCCGCCAGCGCTCCATCTCGGCGCGGATATGCGCGCGGAACTGCTCGGGCGTGCCGCCGATGGCGGGCGACCCCATATCCGCCACCCGGCGCGACACCTCCGGCTCGGCCAGCGCCGCCACGGCCGCCGCGTTCAGCGCCCGCACCACCTCCTCGCCCACCCCGGCGGGCGACAGCAGACCGTACCAGCCGCCGGCGGTGAAGCCGGGGAATCCCTGCTCCGCCATCGTCGGCAGCGCCGGCATCATCGGCGCGCGGGTGGCGCTGGTCACCGCCAGGGCGCGCAGGATCCCGGCCTCGATCTGCGGGCGGACCAGCACCAGGTTTTCAATGGTGAAAGCATACTCGCCGGCCATCACCGCCAGCACCGCGGGCGCGCTGCCCTGGTAATGCACGGGCGCCGCGGGGAAGCCGGCGGCCTGGCGAAACGCCTCCTGCGCCAGCAGTTGCGGCGAGCCGACGCCGGGGGTTGGGTACATCACCTCCCGCTGCTCCGCCCGCAGTGCGGCCACGAGCGCCGCCAGGTCCCGGTGCGGCGAGGCTGCGCGCACTACCAGCACAAGCGGCGTGGCGTTGATCAGCGTGACCGGCGAAAGATCGACCAGCGGGTCATAGCCGAGCGCGGGCTCTGTAATGGGCGAGACCGCCAGCGGCCCTGTGCTGCCCACCAGCATGACATGCGCATCGCCCCGCGCGCGGGCCACGAGCGCGGTGCCGACATTGCCCCCTGCCCCGGCGCGGTTTTCCACCACGATGGGCTGGCCCAGGCGGCGGCCCATCGGTTCGGCCAACATGCGGCCCAGCTGGTCCACGATGCCGGCGGGCGCGAACGGCACGATGAGGCGGATCGGCCGCTGCGGCGTCCACTGCGCGCGTGCCAGCCCCGGCAGCGCCAGCAGCGGCAAGGCCCGCCGTTGAATCATGCCGGCTCCAGGGTGAAGGTCAGCACCGTGTCCCGCACCACGATGCCGCCGCGCGCCCCCGGTGTGATGTCGCCATAGCGCTGCGCATACACGGGCGGCAGTTCCCGCGCCCCTGCCGGCGAAAGCCACAGCCGCAACAGGTGCCGGCGCTTCTCCAGTTCCGGCCAATCCTCGAAATCGGTGCGGCTGTGCAGGATCTGGTGGTTGTGGATGAACTGCATATCGCCGGGGCGGAACTCCATCTCCAGCGACATCTCGGCGGCCAGCTCGTCCAGCCGGTCCAGCGCCGCCACCTCCACCTCCGTCAGGCGCCGTGCCTCCGGGAAGTTGACCTGCGCCGAGCGAATATACTGCCCCGAATAGATCGTGCTGAGCTCACCGGCATGCCAGTTGAACACCGGAATCTCGAACCAGGGCAGCATGCCCGGCGGGATTTCGCCGCGCCGGTCGGTCGGCATCGGGTTGTGCAACGCCCGCCAAAATTCCGGGTTCTCGGCCAGCAGCCGGTCATGCAGCGCCACCGAGGAGACGATGCGCGAGCCGCCGCCAGCCTTCGCGCCGCGCAGGCACAGCAGGCCCACGATGTCACAGGAGTCCGTGTGAAATTCCAGCTCGCGATTGGTCTGGTAGTAGCGGACTTTGGGGTTCTGGATGTCGAGACCGAGGTCCTTCACATGCCCCAGCAGGTGCCCGCGCGCATTCTGCGACCGGAAGCCCCCGAAATGCGCGCCGACGCCCAGGTAGGCGATGGCGCTGTCCTCGATGGACCGCCCCGCCACGTCGAAGCCGCGCAGCAGAACGAAGCCGCGGCCATGCTGCAGGTCGCCCAGGATACGGGTGAGGCGCGGCGCCAGGGTGGGCAGGCGAAAGCTTTGCGCGGTGATGTCGCCTATGGCCCGCCCGGCGGCCTTGTGTTCGGCGATGGCGGCGTCGATCTCGGCCAGTTCGGTCGCGGCCAGCTGTTCGGTCCAGTCGGCGCGGGCGGCCATATCGGCACCGTTCCACGCCGCCTGGCCGCCAATCGGCCCTGGTGAAAGCTGCATGCTCATTCCCTCCGGTTTTGCCGGCAGGTTTCCGTGTTCAGCTCCGCTTGTCCAGGCCGCGCCGCCGGTGTCGCCACCAATCCTGCAGCGGCCCCAGCAAGGTTAGCGGCGAGGCCAGCATCGCCGCCAGCGCAAACACCGCCGCCACGCCGCGCGCCCCGGAAGCCAATGCCGCCACGCTGAGCCCGGCCAGCCCGCCGACGCACAGCAGCCCCAGCGCGAACAGGCCCACCACCAGCCGGTGTCGTCTGCCGAGCCACTCCGGCGGCGGCCCAGCCTCGGGCCGACCGACATCCACTTGCCGAGAGGGATCAAGGCCGAAGGGCGGCCGCATGGTTCAGAAACCGCCTGAGAATGCTGGCGGGTCGGCCCCGCATGCCTTTTCCGCCCCGACAGCGTTGCCGGACTTGCCGATGCAACCAGCGGCTGCGCCCGTCACCTT
>CAXTJY010000440.1:3028-4206 GCA_964244395.1 uncultured Rhodovarius sp. | reverse complement strand
ATCATGGGCGACACCTGCACCCGCGCCTGTGCCTTCTGCAACGTCAAGACCGGCATGCCGAACGCGCTGGACGGGGATGAGCCGCGCCGCGTGGGCGACGCGGTGGCAAAGCTGGGGCTGCGCCACGTGGTCATCACCAGCGTGGACCGGGACGATCTGGCGGATGGCGGCGCGGCGCATTTCGCTGCGACCATCGCGGCCATCCGCGCGGCCGCTCCGGGTACCACCATCGAAATTCTGACCCCCGACTTCCTGCGCAAGCCAGGGGCACTGGAGGCGGTGGTGGCGGCCCGGCCAGACGTGTTCAACCACAATCTGGAGACGGTGCCGCGGCTGTACCCGACCATCCGGCCCGGCGCCCGCTACTTCCATTCGCTGCGGCTGCTCGATGAGGTGAAGCGGCTGGACCCCGGCATCTTCACCAAATCCGGCATCATGGTGGGCCTGGGGGAGGAGCGGATGGAGGTCAGCCAGGTGATGGACGACCTGCGCTCGGCTGAGGTCGATTTCCTGACCATTGGGCAGTATCTGCAGCCCAGCGTGAAGCATGCGGCGGTGGCCCGGTTCGTTCCCCCGCCCGAATTCGAGGATTACGCGCGGGCGGCGCGGGGCAAAGGCTTTTTGCTGGTGTCGGCTACGCCGCTGACCCGCAGCTCCTACCACGCCGACGAGGATTTCGCGGCGCTGCGGGCTGCGCGGATGGCCCTGGCCTGATGCCCACCCACGCCCAGAAGAAGGTGCTGCGGTACACGCCGGAGCAGATGTACGCGCTGGTAGCCGATGTGCGCCGTTACCCCGAATTTCTGCCCTGGTGCGCCGCGGCACGGATCGTGGATCAGACCGAGACCAAGCTGATCGCCGACATGACTATTGGCTTCAAGATGTTTCGCGAGACGTTCCGCAGCGAGGTCGAGTTGGAAAAGCCGCGCGAGGTGCGGGTGAAGTATCTGAACGGGCCGTTCCGCTATCTGAACAACACGTGGAAGTTTCACCCGCATCCGGCCGGGGTCGAGGTGGATTTCTTCGTCGATTTTGAATTCAAGTCCGCGCTGCTGCGGGCGGCGATTGGGCTGGTGTTCAATGAGGCCGTGCAGATGATGGTGCGTGCCTTTGAGCGGCGGGCGATGGCATTGTACGGCCGGGGGACGCCGCCGGCGGCGGTGCCGGTGGCGAGCGTG
>CAXTJY010000440.1:0-3018 GCA_964244395.1 uncultured Rhodovarius sp. | reverse complement strand
AGCCCGCCTCGCAGCGGGTGGCGCGGATCGGCTCGTCGACTGCGGCGATGATGGCCGAGATGGCGATCGCCGCGGCCGGCCGCGCCAGCCGGTAGCCGCCACCCGGGCCGCGGGCGGAGGCGACCAGCCCGGCCCGGCCCAGCTTGATCGCGAATAGATCGAACAGCTCGATCATACGTACAAAAACAATTCATTGGCCTACGAACGATTCCCCTCCATATCCTGTCTTGCCGGGTTGGTCCGGCACCGATCCATGGAGACCTCCGCATGCTCACCGTTGGTGACACATTCCCCACGTTCAAGCTCACCGCCGTCAAGGGCGGCAAGGAAGGGCTGGGTGGCCCGGAGAAGTCCTTCACCAAGATCACCTCCGACTCGAATTCCGGCAAGTGGAAGGTCGTGTTCTTCTGGCCGAAGGACTTCACCTTCATCTGCCCGACCGAAATCGCCGCCTTCGGCAAGCTGAGCCGCGAATTCGCCGACCGCGACACCGTCTGCTACGGCGTCTCCACCGACAGCGAGTTCGTTCACCTGAACTGGCGCCTGAACAACGACGACATTCGCGACCTGCCAATCCCCATGCTGGCAGATATCAAGCGCGAACTGAGCACCGCGCTTGGCATCCTGGACAAGGAAGCGGGCGTTCCGCTGCGGGCGACCTTCATCGTCGATCCGGACGGCACCATCATGCATGTCGGCATCAACGGGTTGAACGTGGGCCGCAACCCGCAGGAGACTCTGCGCATCCTGGACGCGTTGCAGACGGACGAGCTGTGCGCGTGCAATTGGACCAAGGGCGAAGAGGCGCTGGATCCGCAGGCGCTGTTCGAGGCGGCGTAGCGCCCACTTGGTCATGGCCGGGCTTGACCCGGCCATCTCCGGCGGGGGGAGGGGCAACCCTCCTTCCCTCCGGACTTGCTTCGCAGCGCGCGGGCGGTGCCCCGAAACTCGCCCCCTCCCACCATCGGGCGGCCTCCCGGCCAGGCCCCTTCACGGAACCCCACCCATGACCCTCGAAGCCCTCCGGGACGCCCTCCCCGACTACGCCCGCGACCTCCGCCTCAACCTGGGCACGCTCTCGACCGAACCGGCGCTGACGCAGCAGCAGCGCGCCGGCACCTTCGTCGCCTGCGCCCTGGCCAGCCGCAACGCGCTGGTCAGCCGGGCCATCCTGGCCGAGTTCGGCCCGCAGCTCTCGGCCGAGGCACTGGAGGCTGCCAAGGGTGCGGCCGCCATCATGGGCATGAACAACATCTACTACCGCTTCACGCACCTCGTCGGCGCCGACTACCCGAAGATGCCGGCCAAGCTGCGGATGAATATCATCGGCAAGCCGGGGGTCGACAAGGTGGATTTCGAGCTGTGGTCGCTCGCGGTCTCCGCCATCAACGGCTGCGGCATGTGCATGGAAAGCCACGACAAGGTGGTCAAGCATGGCGGGCTGGGCAGCGAGCAGGTACAGGCCGCCGTGCGCATCGCTTCCGTTGTGCACGCAGTTGCCGCTACGCTGGACGGCGAGGCCGCCCTGGCCGCCTGACAGGAGTGCCATGACCGGCTTTGCCACCCTCCAAAACGGCCTCGCCGATGCCGGCTGGCATTGGGGCATCGGCGTGCTGGGCGCCATTGGCGAGTTCTGCCGGGACCCCTGGGAGAGCTGGCGGGCGATCGAGAACGGCGTGGTGACTTCGCGCGGCGGCATCCGGCTTCGGCCGGACCCGCAGGCGAGGCTGGTGGCGCATGAGGCGATCAGCCGCCGCGAGGGGCATTGGCAGCAGGGCCTGTCATGGTGCCTGGACGAACGGCTGGCGTCGCTGGGCGACACGCATGACACGGTGACCGAACTGGGCCCGGACGAGGCGGCGCTGCGGCCGCGCGACCAGGCCGCCACCCTGTTCGACATGGGGCTGGGGTTCGCCCATCTGCGCGCTTGCGTCCGCACCGCCGACCCAGCCGTGCTGGCAGCGCTGCGGCAGGGTTGCGGGCGGCCCCTGCTGGAGCATGGCAACCCGGCGGCGATGGCGGTGCTGCGGCACTCGCCGCAGCGCGTCTTCCTCAGCCCGGCGGGGCGCATCGAGGTCTATCAGGCAGTGCCGCCGCCGGAGGGACGCAGCCCGGACGGGCCGCACACGCACCTGCTGCCGCAACTGCTGCGCAGCCGCCGCAGCCACGCCGCCACCACCCACCTGCCGGACGGTACGGTACCGATCGTGCAGGCGTTTCCGCCCTACCCGTTGAGCGATGCGATGGGCAATGCGGCGCCGTTCGACGCGCGCCGCCACGGCGCATTCCAGTCGTTGATGGAGCGGCACGGCGGTGCGGCGGCGCTGGGCGAAAAGCGTTCGGTGCTCGCGGCCCTGGCCGCCCGGCTGCCGCCGCACGCGCTGGAAGAGGCCGCGACCCGTGAGACCCGGGCCGCCCGGCGCGTTGCCTTACGGCAGGCCGCCCACACCCTGCCCGGCCACCCCGCCTTGCCTGCCTGGCGCGAGGCGTGGGACCGGCCGGGCGCCCAGCCGGCGGAGTTGGCGGCCGAGACGATGGATGCGGTGCCGGGCCACGCCTGACTTGCCCAACTGGACAACCCGGGCGGGCCGCGCCAAACCCACGCGGAAAAGCGCCTGATCCCGGAGTCACCCATGTCCACCACTACATTCGAGCGCATCGCTGCGATCATCGCCGACACCGCGAACGTGGAGCCGGAGAAGATCACCCCCACCGCCCATGTCATCAACGACCTCGGCATCGACAGCCTGGACTTCCTCGACATCGTCTTCGCCATCGACAAGGAATTCGGCATCAAGGTGCCGGTCGAGGAATGGACCGAGCAGGTCAACGCAGGCACCGCCCCGGCCGAGCAGTTCTTCGTGCTCGGGCCGCTGGCGGAGCGGATCGACGAGCTGGTTCGGGCGAAGCACGGTTGAGGCTTGAGTATTTCTCCATGCTGGACCGCATCGTGGCGCGCGATGCGGAGAGCCTGGTCGCCGAGGCCACATTGCCGGAGGCGAGCCCCGTCTTCGAGGG
>CAXTJY010000439.1:0-4206 GCA_964244395.1 uncultured Rhodovarius sp. | reverse complement strand
CCTGGTGGCGGGGCGTATTGACGTGATGTTCGAGAACCAGCCCGGCGCCCTGCCGCTGCTGCGCGATGGCCGGCTGCGCGCCCTGGCGGTCACCGCGCCGGCCCGCAGCACCGCCCTGCCCGACGTGCCGACGACCGCCGAGGCCGGGCTGCCGAACGTGCTGGCGGTACCCTGGTTCGCCCTGTTCGCCCGCGCCGGCAGCCCGCCCGAGGCCATCGCCCGCATCGCCGCCGACGTCGCCGCCGCCCAGCAGGACCCCACCACGCGCGCCGCGCTGGAGGCCCTTGGCCTGACGCCCGAGACGCAAGGCCCCGCCGCCCTGGCGGAGCGGCTGGTGCGCGAGCGCGCCACCTTCGGCGGCATCGTCCGCGCCGCGAACATCACTGTGCAATGAGCTACTGAAGCCAACATGATTACTTGAATGTTTTAATCAGTCGCTTTTGTCTTAATAGGAAATGTGATGGGCTGGTACGTGCACATACATGTCTGTTTCAGTTGCCACGAAAATGAAGGAGTGGCAAAACTTGCTGGACGACATTTGGATCATCTGATTCAAAATGAAGATCAGATCACAAATGACCTCTTAAAGTCAGACATCAATGGAAGTTGGATCAATGAAGCAAAATGGTTTTTAGATGATCTTTCAAAGAGAAGTGGACGTAACCCAGGCCCGAAGGGCGGACTTTCTCTCTGGGGCATGACTAGCAATAATGTTAATGTTTATGAATTCTGTGGATTTCTTAGACCATTCTGGCATGAATTGCTTTCCGAAGTCAAAGGCGGTCCTGGAAATACCGATCGAGTGGTCGTCTTCGAGGAAGAGGAACAGTCTGAGGCGGCCAATGCTTATCAAATCGGATGGGATTACCCGTGGGAAACTAGCCGCATATTACTAATCAAGGAATTTAGGAGACTTCCTTTTTCTTGGCAAAACTGGAGTTAGTAATGCCCTACGAACAGGTCCATATCGACTTCATCAACGGTCCGGACATCGAGGCGCTGCGCCTCACCGACGACGAGATCATGGCCGCCATCGAGGCCAGCCTGGCCGCGCAGGGAAGTGGCCAGACGGTGGTGGACCCGCGGCTGCACCACATGCCGGGCGTGGCGAATGGCCATTTCAACGTGCTGCGTGGCACGGTGGGCGGCGAGATCGGCATGTCCGGCGTCAAGGTCGTCGGCGACTTCGTGGACAACTACAAGGAGAACCTGCCGTCGGAACTGGCGACGCTGCTGCTGCTCAACCCGCAGAACGGCATGCCGGTGGCGATCCTCGACGCATCGCACATCACCGACATGCGGACAGGCGCAGTCAGCGCCGTCGGCGCCAAATACCTGGCCAAGAAATCCAGCAAGATCCTGGGCCATATCGGCGCCCGCGGCACCGCCTACTGGAACGTGCGGCTGATGGACCGGCTCTTCGATTTCGACGAAATCCGCGTCCATTCGCGCCGGCCGGAAAGCCAGGAGGCCTTCGCCCTCAAGCTGGAGCAGGACCTCGGCAAGAAGATCACCCGCTGCACCGACTGGGAGAGCGTGGTGCGCGGCGCCGACATCGTGGTGGAGGCATCGCGCCTCGACAAACCCACGCCGCTGCTGAAGACGGAATGGATCAAGCCCGGCGCCCTGGTCATGCCTTACGGCACCATGAGCGCGGTGGAACTCAGCCTCACCGACATCATGGACAAGATGCTGATGGATGATTGGGGCCAGGCGTCCTCCGGCAAGCTCGGCTCGCTGCGGGCGCATGTCGATGCCGGCAAGCTTTCCGCCGAGACGCTGCATGCCGAACTCGGCCAGGTCGTCGCCGGCCTCAAGCCCGGCCGCGAGAACGACGTCGAGACCATCCTGTTCTGGCACCGCGGCCTCTCGCTGTCCGACATCGCGCTGGGCCATGCCATTCTCACCAAGGCACGCGCGCAGGGCGTTGGCCAACGACTGAGGTTCTTCTGATGCCCACACTCTTCGAAGCAGGCAGCTACAGCTTCCTGCAAGGCGGCCAGTTCTCCAACGGCGTGCAGGCTGAGCCTGGCTTTGCGCTGCGGCGGGTGCGTTTCCTCAGGCCGCTGCCGATCGCACAAGGGCTGGGGGTGGCGCGGGCGCTGATGGCGGTAGCCGGGCGCCCGCCGGCGGCCCTGGCCGCATGCGAGCTGCGCTCGCCACTGCCGCTGCCCTACCCGGAGTTCCTGGCCTTCAACGACCGATACCTGGCGGCGCTGCGCGACAATGGCTTTGCGGGCGACCCGCCCTACCCCATCGGCCGCAGCAATCTCGCCCCCACCCTGTCGCCGCCCGCCGAACCGGTGCTGTTCGCGGTGACCTTCACGGTCCCGGCGAAAGGCGCCGGGGGGGTGGACTTCCTCATCTCCGGCAAGCCGGAGAACGCGCCCGATGGCGTGGTCGGCGGCGATGACGTTTCCGAGGCCGGCATGCGGGTAAAGGCCGAATACGTGATGGCCGAGCTGCGCGCCCGCGTCGCCGAATTCGGCGCCGACTGGTCCACCATCACCGGTGCGCAATGCTATACGGTAAGGCCACTCGGCCCGGTGCTGGAGATGGTGATGGGCGAGGTGCCCATGGCCTGGGGTGGCCTGACCCTGGTGCCAGCCCATCCGCCGGTGACCGGCTTCTATTTCGAGGTCGATGTGCGGTCGGTGTCGGAGGAATGCTTCGCCTGAAGCCGCCCGGGCCGGGTCAGCGGGTAGAGGCTGGCGTCACTCCGGCTGCACCCCGGCTACTCGCACCACCTCAGCATGCCGGGCGATCTCGGCATCCAGAAAGGCGCGGAACGCCGCCGGGCTCATCGGCATCGTCACCGCGCCCATCGCTGCTTGCGCGGCCAGCATGCCCTGATCGGCCATGATGGCGTTGATCTCCGTGTTCAGCCGCTCGATGACGGCGGGCGGCATGACAGCGGGGCCGAATACGCCGTTCCACAACCCAGCCTCGAAGCCCGGCCAGGTCTCGGCCAGGATAGGAAGCTCCGGCAATTGCGCATTGCGCGCCGTGCCCGTGGTGACCAGGCCGCGAATCTGCCCGGCGCGGATCAGCGGCGCCAAAGTAAAGGTAGCGTCGAACATCAGCTGGATCTGGTTTCCGATCAGCGCGGTCCGCGCCTCGCTGTAGTTGCGGAAGGGCACGTGCTGCATGTCGATGCCGGCCAGGTGGCGCAGCCGCTCCATCGTCAAGTGCAGCGCCGCGCCGGTGCCGGACGAGGCGTAATTCAGCACGCCCGGATTGGCCTTCGCGTAGGCGATCAAGCCCGACAGATCTTGCACCGGCAGCGCATTGGCCACCGCCAGCACGAAGGGGAAGCTGTCGATCATCGCGACCGGTGCGAGGTCCGTCATCAGCCGGAAGGGCCGGCGCGGCTGCAGCGTCTCGTTGATCGTCTGATTGGTGGTGCCGACCACCAAGGCGTAGCCGTCGGGCGGGGCCTTGGCCACCAGGTCGACGCCGATGCTGCCGGCCAGCCCGGGCCGGTTCTCCACCACCACGGACTGGCCCAGGCTGCGGGTCAGGCGCTCGGCGAGCTGGCGGCCCACCGTGTCGGTCGAGCCGCCGGGCGAATACGGCACGATCAGGCGAATGGGCCGCCGCGGCCACGCCTCCTGCGCCAGGGCAGGGGCGGCGAGCAGCAGCGCGAGGTGGCGGCGTCTCATGGCGGGCTTATCCTTCCAAGTGGGCGGGCCGGGTGCTTCACAGCGGGAGCATCCTACCTTCCGCCAACGACTGCTCGACACGCGCGGCAAGGCGCACCAGCCGCAACCCGTTCGCGCCGGTGCCGAGCCGGGTGCCGCCATCGGCGAGGTCCATAGCGAAGCCGTCGAGTTCGTCGCGATAGAGGTCGCATGCCGGCAGCCGGACCTCGCGCTTGCCATCGGCATTGGTGATGGTCATGGCGAACTCCTCGACCCACCGCAGAGGCCCGGTGCGAAGCATGCCGGCGGTGCCGATGACGGTGAGGTCGCTGCCGGAGAAGGGAGCCTCGCGGGAGGCTCGCAGGCTGACCTGCACGTCGCTTTTGGTGCGAAGCAGCAGCGAGATGGTGTCCGCCCCCATACCGCTGCCCGGTGCCGGGAGGGCGAGCCCGCCCACCGCGGCAAAGTCGCTGCCGACCAGGCGCGGCACGAGGTCGAGGATGGTGCTCTTGCCGCCTCCGGATGGCCCGACCAGGGCGGTGACCCGGCCGACCGGGATCTCGAG
>CAXTJY010000438.1:1319-4207 GCA_964244395.1 uncultured Rhodovarius sp. | reverse complement strand
CCGGGCACGCGGGCTGCCGTCCAGATCGGCCGAAGTGAGGGCTTCCTGCATGAGCGCTTCCTGTTCGCGAAGTTACAGGCGCGTCATGAAGCGGTGGTCTGGTGAAATCAACCCGGCCGCAGGGAAAGCCCGGCGCGGCGAATCAGCCCAGCCTGACCGCCGGCACGCCGAAAGCGATGGGGTGGGCCGCCAGCAGGCCGACCCAGAGGGCCGCGCCGAGGATCAGCGGCTTGATGCCGATCTCCTCCCACCGCGCCGGGCCGGCGGCGAAGGGGATGATGCTGCTGCCGGCGGCCAGCCTGGCCCAGCCGGCCGGGTCGCGCCTGGCCAGCTTGGCATCGATGCTGGGCATGCCGACCAACGCGGTGATGGCGAAGGCGCCGAAGAAGACCAGGCTGGCGACGTCGCCATTGCCGATGAGGTGAACGATCGCCCAGATGGCAAAGGACCACAGCATGGGGTGGCGGGTAATGCGGGTGATGCCCCGCGGCCCTGCCTCGCCCAGCTTCTGCCCGGCCGAGGTCGGGTTGGGCGCGGTGACCGAGGCGATGAACAGAATGAACGCCGGCAGCATGACCAGCGCCAGCACCCAGCGCAGCCAGAGCGGCGCCGACCACAGGAAGATCGACGGCGCGGCGTTGTAGGCCATCACCAGCAACAGGATGGAGACGACCGAACCGACGGAGAACAGGATCATGAACCCGGTCTCCCCCATCCGGGCGACCGCCTTCCCGCGCAGCGCGGTGCCGGACAGCCCGACATGCCAGAGCACCCAAAGCAGGGCAGCGAGCAGGAGCGGGATCATCGGACCTCGGCGGATTGCATGGGGGGCCATCCTGCCGCAATTTCCCCTTGGAATGGTAGGGCGGGAATGAGCAGCGAGATCGGCGTCAGCATGGACGGGCATGTCGCGACCGTGACGCTGCGTCGGCCGCCGAACAATTTCATCGACCTAAGCCTGACGGCGCAGCTGGCGGATGCGCTGGAAGCGCTGGACGGGGAGGCGGAATGCCGCGCCGTGGTGCTGGCCTCCGAAGGCAAGCATTTTTGCGCCGGGGCGGATTTCTCGCAGGCCGGGCGGCGCGCCGGCGAAGCGGATGCGGCGGGCCGCACCATCTACACGGAGGGCGTTCGGCTGCTGCGCACGGCCAAGCCGATCGTGGCGGCGATGCAGGGGGCCGCGGTGGGCGCCGGGCTGGGGCTGGCGGTGGTGGCGGATTTCCGGGTGGCCTCGGCGGAGGCACGGTTTGCCGCGAATTTCACCCGGCTGGGGTATCACCCCGGCTTCGGGCTGACGCGGAGCCTGCCGCGGCTGGTGGGCGCGCAGAAGGCGGCGCTGATGTTCATGACGGGGCGGCGCATTCCGGGCGCCGAGGCGGTGGCGATGGGGCTGGCGGATGTTCTGGCCGAGGATGCGCTGGCTGCGGCGCGGGCGCTGGCGGCAGAGATCGCTGAGGCGGCGCCGCTGGCCATCGCCGCCACCCGCTCCACGCTGCGCGCCGGCTGGGCGGAGGAGTACGAGGCCGCCACCGCGCATGAGTTGGCGCAGCAGGCGCGACTGCGCGAGACGGCGGATTTCCGCGAGGGCACGGCAGCCAGCCGGGAGCGCCGGCCGCCGGTGTTCGTCGGGGCATGAGGGTGGCTGTGTGGGCACCGGAGCCGGACGGGCACGTGGCTGCGATGGGGCGGCGCACGGCCACCCATGACCGTTGGAAAGCGCCGAACGCCTCGCGGCCTGGGCGCGTGGAACTGACCTGGTTCTGCGAAGTCACTGCCTCCAGCAGGGCCGGTCGCGCATGACGCTGTTCGATGCCCTGTTCAACCCGGCCTCTATCGCGCTGATCGGCGCCTCGGCGGATCCGGCGAAGGACAATTCCCGGGCCCAGCGGCTGCTGGCGCGGGAAGGGTTTGCCGGGCGCGTCATCCCGATCAACCCGGGCCGGGCCGAGATCATGGGAGCGCCGGCTTTTCCCAACATCCGCGCCGTGGATGGGCCGGTGGACCACGCCTTCATCATGGTGGCGGCGCGCGACGTGCCGGACGCCATCGCCGGCTGTATCGATAAGGGCGTCACGGCCGCGACCATCTTCTCCGCCGGCTTTGCCGAGGCGGATGCGGTGGGGCGGGAGCGGCAGGAGGCGATGGTGGCGGTGGCGCGGGCCGGTGGGCTGCGGCTGCTGGGGCCGAACTGCCTGGGCGTGGTCAGCGTCGCCAGCCGGGTGCCGCTGACGCTGAACGCGGCCATTGAGGCGGAGCCGCTGCTGCCGGGCAGGCTGGCGCTGATCAGCCAGAGCGGCAGCATGATGGGGGCGCTGTTCTCGCGCGCGGCGGCGCGGGGGATCGGGTTTTCGAGGATGGTGTCGGTCGGCAACGAATGCGACATCGGCGTGGGCGAATTGGCCGAGATGCTGGTGGAGGACGACGCCACCGGAGCCGTGCTGCTGTTTCTGGAGACGTTCCGCGATGCGCCGCGTCTGGCCGCCGCGGCGCGTCGGGCGCATGCGCGGGGCTTGCCGGTCATCGCCTACAAGCTGGGGCGCAGCGAGGTCGGCCGTCGCATCGCGCTCAGCCACACCGGGGCGATGCTGGGCGGGGATGAGCTGGCGCAGGCGTTCTTCCGTGCGCATGGAATCATTCGGGTGGAGACGCTGGAGGGGCTGCTGGAGACGGCGCGGCTGGTGATGGGGCATGCGCCGCCGCGCGGCCGGGGGTTTGCCGCGCTGACCGCGACGGGTGGCGGGGCGGCGATGGTGGTGGATCGGCTCGGGCTGGCCGGGCACGAGCTGGTCGGGCCGCCGGTCGCGCTGCGCGACGGCCTTGCCACGGGTGGCATCAACATCCCGGACGCGCCGCTGATCGATCTGCCAATCCTGGAGCGGAACATCGCG
>CAXTJY010000438.1:0-1309 GCA_964244395.1 uncultured Rhodovarius sp. | reverse complement strand
ATGGGCGCCTCGGGGCCGGTAAATTTCAGCACGACCTTGCTGGCGATGGACGCGGCGGACCATGCCGATGCGCTGCTGGCGGTGCTGGGCAGCAGCGCGCGCAACCAGCCGGAGCGGGCGCTGGCGCATATCAAACCGTGCGGGCGGCCGCTGGCGGTGTTCGCGGCACCACAGGCGGATGTGGCGCTGGCGCTGTTCGAGGCCAACGGGATTGCGGCATTCCGCACGCCGGAGGCCTGTGCCGATGCGCTGGGGGCCTATCTGAGCTGGCGCGGGCCGATTCCGGCGGTCGAGGCGGTGCTGCCGGAGGCGACGCGGACCGCGCTGGCTGGTGGCGAGGTCAGGCTGAACGAGATGCAGGCCTGCGATCTGTTCGCCACGCTGGGCATCACGCCGCCTGGCGCGCGGGTGGTGCGGGATGCCGCCGGGGCGGCTGGTATGGCGGGGCCGGTCGCGGTGAAGGTTTTGTCGCCGGACATCCTGCACAAGACGGAGGCTGGGCTGGTGTTCCTCAACGTGCCCGGCGAGGGCATCGGCGCGGCCATCGCCGACATCCATGCGCGGATGCCGAAGGGCGCGCGCTTCGACGGCATCCTGGTCTCGCCGATGCACAAGGGCCTGGCGGAGGTGATCCTGGGCTATCGGCGCGACCCGGAGGTGGGGCCGGTGGTGGTGCTGGGGGTGGGCGGCGTGCTGGCGGAAATCCGCCGCAGCATCGCGGTGCGGCTGGCGCCGGTGTCGCTGGAGGACGCCCACGCCATGATCGCCGAGGTGCCGGAGCTGCGGGTGCTGTCGGGCTACCGCAACCTGCCGCGTGGCGACGTGGCGGCGCTGGCCCGCGCGGTGCGTGACCTGTCGCTGCTGGCGCTGGCGACAGGGGTGAGCGAAGCGGAGATCAACCCGATGATCGTCAAGGCCGAGGGCCAGGGCTGCGTCGCGGTGGATGGCTTGCTGGTGCGTGACCTGTGGTGAGAAGGCGGGGCCTGGGCGCCGGTGGCAAGAGGCCTCGCACGCGCGCATCGTCACCTGGGCGAGCGACGTCGCGCCTCTGCACGGCGCCTGACGGCACGGCGCCATGACAGCCTTCGCCGGGGGTCCGAGGCGCGCGGACCGCCGGTGTGGATGCATGAGTGCCGGGCGCCATGGCCCCCTATTGCCCGCCGACCTTGGCCGATCAGCCCCAGGAAAGGATGCGTTCGATGCTTGAAGAACACCGCATGGTGCAGGAGCTGGCGCAGCGTGCACAGTTGCCCATGCCCAAGGTCTACCTGATCAACGAGGACGCGCCCAACGCTTTCGCAACCGGTCG
>CAXTJY010000437.1:0-4209 GCA_964244395.1 uncultured Rhodovarius sp. | reverse complement strand
TGCCCCAAGGCCACCGTCCTCCGCCTCCGCACCAACAACGAAGCCCTCCTCACCGTGCAGAGCGGCCGCGCCGACTGCCAGATCATCGTCGTGGTCTTTGCCTTGACGACGCTGACCCGGAATCCGGGGTTCGGGCACTTGGTGGTGCCGGAACCGGTGTTCGGCGCGACCACGAATGCCGTGGTGGCGAAGGAGGCCGATCCGGCGTTCCGGACCTATGTTGACGCCTGGATCGAGCGGCGCCGGGCAGCGGGCGAACTGCGGGCGGCTTTGGTACGAAACCTGGCGATTTCCGGTGTGGCCGCGGACCTGGTCCCGCCGCAGCTTCTATTCTGACGGATTGCTGTCGCACGCCGCTTGCGGCCCGCGCGGCGCCCGTCCACACTCCCCTGAAATCAAGGGGGAGGACCGTGACCATGGCCGAAGTTTCGGTTCGCAAGGTCGTCAAGGCATACGAAGGCGGCGTCCAGGCCGTCCGCGGCATCGACCTCGAGATCGCCGACGAGGAGTTCGTCGTGCTGGTCGGACCCTCCGGCTGCGGCAAGTCCACCACGCTCCGCATGATCGCCGGACTCGAGGAGATCAGCGGCGGCGAAATCTGGATAGGCGGCGACATCGTCAACGACGTGCCCCCCCGCGATCGCGACATCGCCATGGTCTTCCAGAACTACGCGCTCTACCCCCACATGACCGTCTTCGACAACATGGCCTTCGGCCTCAAGCTCCGCGGCACCCCAAAGGCCGAGATCAAGCAGCGCGTCGACGAGGCCGCCCGAATCCTCGACATCATCCCCCTCCTCGAACGCAAGCCCAAGGCCCTCTCCGGCGGACAGCGACAGCGCGTCGCCATGGGCCGCGCCATCGTCCGCAACCCCAAGGTCTTCCTCTTCGACGAACCCCTCTCGAACCTCGACGCCAAGCTCCGCGTCCAGATGCGGACCGAGATCAAGAAGGTCCACCAGACCGTCCGCACCACCACCGTCTACGTCACCCACGACCAGGTGGAGGCGATGACGCTGGCGGACCGCGTGGTGGTGATGAACCATGGCATCATCGAACAGGTCGGCCCGCCGCAGGAGCTGTACCACCACCCCGCCACCCGCTTCGTCGCCGGCTTCATCGGCAGCCCGGCGATGAATTTTTTGCCCGCCCGGGTCGAGAACGACGCGGTGCACCTGCATGACGGCGCCTGGCTGCCGATCCCGCCGGCACGCCGCGAACGCTACGCCAGCGCGACCGGCCGCGACCTGCTCTTCGGCATCCGGCCGGAGCACCTGACCGACCAGCGCCTGGGCCTGCCCAACCGCGCCGACATCCTCATCACCCCTGAGGTCATCGAGCCGATGGGCATGGAGACCCTGGTGCATTTCCACCTCGGCGAGGCGCGCGACTGCTGTGCCCGCATCGAGCCCACAGTGCACGCCGCGCCGGGCGAACCGCTGATGCTGACCGCCGACATGAACAACATGCACCTCCTGGATGCCGCGACCGGGCTGGTGCTGTAGCGGCGTCCTATCGCTCCCTTCGTCACCATCGATTGGACGCTGGTGTCGGAGCCACGCAAGGTCAGGCCACGAAAAGGACCTTTCCATGCGCATCGCCGCCCTGGCCGCCTGCCTTGCTCTCGCCTGCACCCCTGCCCTGGCCCAGAGCCGGGGAAGCCTGCACAGCTGGACCGGCACGTCCCTTCGCTACCCGCTCCCCACCTTCCCCGACTGCCGCGCGGTGGTGGTGGTGGAAGCTTCGACCTTCAATGGCGCCATCAACGTGGAACTGCGCAACAACGGCCCGGCCGCCGTCAGGGTCACGCTCGAGGCCCGGCTCTACGGCGCGCCCCCGGCCGTCAGCGGCGTCGCCACCCTGGCGTTTCGGCCGGGGCAAGCCGCCGGCCGGCAATTGATGACGACCACGGCCCGCGACTTCACCGGCAGCGTGCTGGACCTGCGCCTCACCAGTTGCGAACGCATCTGAGGATACTGACCCTCCTGCCCGCTTTCACCGAAAGCTGGGATCGCCGGCACGGAGCTGCGGATCCACGCGACCGCGCCGCGCCCGCCCCCCACCGTGCCGCGCAGCCTATCGCCCCCATCGACCGCACCGCTTGGACGCGGCCCCCGCATCCCGGCAGGGTGCCGCCATCGACAAGGACACCGCCATGAACCCGCTTCGCATCGCCGCCCTGGCCGGCTGCATCGCCCTCGCCGCCGCCCCTGCCATGGCGCAGACCGCTAACCGAAGCTGGACGGGCGACGGGCTGCGCTGGACTCCGTTCAGCGGCGAAGGCTGCAACGTCAGCTTGATGGAAGCTTTTACCAGAAATGGCTACGTCCATGCCTGGCTCCGCTTCGCCGGCACCGGCGTCGTCAGCTTCACCCTGGGCGGTGAGGTCGCGGGTAACGGCCAGCATTCCATGGGCACCTACACCGCGCGGCTGCCGGCCGGACTGAGCGTCAATGTGCGGTTGATGCGTCTACCCCCCGGTTCACTCAACGGCACCATCCTCACGATGCGCGGCACCGCCTGTTCGGTCACCAGCTAGCGAAGCGGCAGCGCAATGTGCCTGCCCAAGTCGATGGATGGGGCCTTCCCCGCCGAAAGCTACTCGTCTCGGGCGGGTCGGCCCGACCGCGGCTGCCACAACAAAGCAACCGACAGCCACCCAGGACCACGCCATGAACCCGCGAATCCTCGCCGCCTTCCTCCCCGTCACCGCCGCATGCCTCGCGCTGGCCGCCACCCCGGCGGTGGCGCAGGACCGCAGCTGGAATGTTGCCCAGGTGGAGTTCACCCCCCATTCGGGTTGCAACCTCGTCCTGACGAAGGCCAACAGCGAAAACCGTCAGCTCTACATCACCATGCGGAACGCCGGCGCGCAGGCGCGCGGCTTCACCGTCAGCGGGCAGCTGACGAGCAGCGACGGTCGCAGGTCCGCCGGCGCCAATTCGCGGCGCCTGGCGCCGGGGGCCAGCATCGAGTTCCGCATGTTCCACGTGTATGCCGGCTCGCTGGCGGGCAGCCAGCTGCTGCTGCGGGTGATCGGGTGTACCAACTGACTCTCATGCAGCCCCGTGACATGTTCGCGGGCGGCGCGGCACCGCTGCGCCGGAACTCAACGCGACGGCGGCAGGCTTCGCAGATAGGCGATCAGCTCCGCCATCCGCGCCGGCGGCACCCGGGCGTAGTAGGCAAAGCCCATGGGCGGCGAGAGGCGCCGCCCATCACGTGACACCCCCTGCGTGATGGCGCGGGTGATCTCGGCATCGCTCCAGGCGCCGAGGTGAGTGGGCGTCAGGTCGGCGGGTACCACCGGCCCGCCATGTCCACCCATCGGCGGCCCGCCCCAGCCGGTGCGGCTCCAGTCGCGCCCGCCGGTCGGCAGCGGCGGCGAATGGCATTCGATGCAGTGGCCAAGCGGCCCGGCCATGTAGGCGCCGCGCGCCACCGGGTCGTCCGCCGGCCCGCCGACCACCCCCAATGGCGGCCCGTAGGCCGGCGGCAGCGGAAAGCTGTAGGCTGAGGCCGGCACGACGTTGCGCACCGCCGGCACGCTGCGCAGATAGGCCACGATATCCGACGCATCGGCATCCGAAATGCCGCGATAGAGTTCGATCGGCATGATCGGCCCCAGCAACCGACTATCCGGGCGGATGCCCTCGCGGATTGCGCGGATGATCTGCGCGTCGCTCCAGCCACCTATCCCGGTCTCGATGTCCGGCGTGATGTTGCTGGGGAAGATGCGAAAGGCGCCCGGTTCCTCGATCATGTCGCCACCGGCCAGGACCATGCCAGGCCGCCCCCGTGGCGTGTGGCAGTTGCCGCAGGCGGCAATGCCCTCGACGAGCCCGCCGCCGCGTTCCGCCGGGCTGGTCTGCGCCAGGGCAGGATTGGCCAGAACGGCCATGATGGCGAAGAGCGTACGGAGCATCTGGCTTCCCTCTGCGGCAATGTTCCAATGCCACAGCCTCCATGTCCACGGGTAAGCCCGCTCTTCCTCACGGACCAGCTCTCGCTTACGGGTCGATTGCGGACAAACGCGGCTTGGCCAGTCGCTGCCGGAGCGCATTGCGGCGCCGGGCAAGTTGACCCTCATCCGGATCCTGGCGGTGAAGCCCGTGCCACCTTTGACGTGCCGCGCCCCTGCCGACGGCCAGGCCTTCTGGTCTATCGCAGTCATCGGCAGCGCCGAATGGACCCAGGCCGCAGGTCACC